>CALFMQ010000332.1 GCA_937879825.1 uncultured Phycisphaerales bacterium | reverse complement strand
CTTGGCCGGCGAGACGAGGTCCCACCCGGCCATCCGGGGGTGCTCGACGAGCATCGTCCGCAGTTGCTTGGCGTCGTTGTTCTCGAAGGAGTATTCGATCGAACGGCGCTGCTTGACCTGCTGGTCGATCAGGCCGTCCACGATCTTGATCCGGACGATGTTCGAGTCCCACTCCTGCTTGGTCTGGGCCTGCACATCCAGATCGACGGCGTACGCCATCAACCGTGTCTGGTCGCGCGATGTATGAGGAATCTGCGCATCACCCGCGTAGGTGCCCGCGTCGTACACCGCGATCGGGCCGGGCATCAGGTGCAGATCCGAGTCGTTGGTGAGTTGCACGCCGCGCATCGGGTTGTGTGCGTTGTCGCCCGCGTTGTAGATCGAGACGCGCCGCCCCTTGATGTCGGCGCTCAGGATGGGGAGCATCGCGGAGCGCTGGCGCTCGAGCGTGACGGGGGTATCAACCGTGTACATGAACTGACCGCCGACCTGCTCGCCCGAGGCGTCGGTCTGGCCGAGGGCGCCGGAGCCGATGCCGAAGTTCGCCAGTTCACCACCCTCGATGTTGCCAACCGTTGATGCCACACCGCGGGCACGGCGTGCGGTCTGGTCGTCCCGATCAAAGTAGGCCGCGTCGGCCTCCGGCGCCGGCGCCGCGACATTCTTGGCCAGCATCCTGCCCGCCTCGTACACGCGCGAGACGACATTCGCCAGCACCGGCACCGGCACGCTCGGCCTCTGCATGAAAATCGGTTCGTACAGGTCCATGGTGAAACTCACCGGACGGCCCGAGGCCAGCGAAAGGCGCACATCGTCCCAGTCGGCGTCTGTCGTGTTCTCTACGATCGCCCACCCCTGAATCCGCGGCTTGGAGTCCGGCGCATCGCTCTCGGGCAGCACGAGGCGATAACTCGTCTTCCAGACCGGCATCTCGTGCACATACGACACCACCACCGTCCGCTCGTTGTTCCCGAGGAACTGCAGGTCGACCGTCTTGAGGCGCTCCGCGCGCTGCTCCGCGAGGGCGCCCAGCGCCAGCCCGAGTTCCTCGGCCAGTTGCTCATCGAGCAGCTCGAAACTCGTGATCCGCGCGATGTTCACCGAACGGATGCCGCGCTCCGTCACGAGGTTGACATGCGGCTGATTGACGACCGCCGCGTTGTCGCCAGCGTTCTCGACCACCATCCGATTCTCGAGCCCGAGGATGGTGCCATCGAGCGTTCCGTCCGCGGTCGCGACGCGGAGTTTGGCGCCGCGGAGTTGCTGGAAGAGTTCGGTGATGTTGTTGGCGCGGGTAATGTCCACGCCGAAGGACGCGAGGCGGCGCTCGAGCGGCTCCTTGGAGCCGTAGGAAACGGTGCCGATCTTTCCTCCGCCGAGATCGACGAGCGTCATGGACTTGAGAATGTCGTTGATATCGTCGGTCTCGAACCGAAGACGGATCGTGGTGTCGCCCTGCACCTTGCCCGCGTGCTCGAAGTACCCGACGCCCGAGCGGTAGAGCGTGATCCGCCGGACAGGCAGATCGACACCCTCATCGCCCCGGGCCCACGCGGTCGGCGCGAGCGCGAATGTTGAACCCGTGATCAGTGTCAGAGCGACGGTCCTGCGCAGAAACATGTGACTTCCTCCGGAGTGGGGGGTTGGCTTCGTCCCGGCGTCCCGCGAGCGGCGCGCCGGTACCATTGTCCATCGGCGGGTGTGCCCCCGCATCCTTGAGATGGCCGCCCGCCCGCGACCGTCCCCCAGGTCCGCACTTCGGAGGCGAAATTCATGCCCACCAACGGCCGATCGTCCCATACCGCCCGCACTCCCCATGCCACCCTCATGGGCGGCATTCCCGCACATAACCCGTCCTTCTACCGCCGAATCCGCTTCTCCGTCGGCGATCCGGCGGCCATCATCGAGATCCCCGGCAAGGGCTCCACGCTCATCATCCGCGACATCGAGGCCGACCGGGCCCGCCGGAAGGCGCGAGCCGACAGGGTGTGCGTGCCCGCCGACTTCGCTCCCGTCGGCGGATTGTCCGGCGACCGAGAAACCGCCACGGCCCAGTCCGCTGCGGAGTTCCTTAAGCGGGCCGGCGTGAAAGAGGTCGTCACCGACCGCACGCTCCCGATGCTTTTCGCCCATGTCATCGAGCAGGCGGGAATCGACGTGGTGTGCGACCCGGAGATGGGCGTCGCCGACAGGCGATCCAAGGATGCGCAAGAGATCGAGTTCCTCCGCACCGCTCAGCGGACGACCGAGTTGGCCGTCGAGCGCGCCTGCCGGATGATCGCCAGAGCAACGGTCGGCAAGGGCGGCATGCTCATGCACGACGGCGCGCCGCTCACGAGCGAGCGCGTGCGATCTGAGATCGATGTCTGGCTCCTCCAGCGTGAGTACGACAACGCGAACATGATCGTCGCCGGCGGGCCGCAGGGCGGCGACTGCCACGAACGCGGCTCGGGCCAACTCTTTACTTCTCAGCCCGTCATCATCGATGTGTTCCCGCGCGACAAGAAGACCTACTACTTCGGCGATTGCACACGCACCGTGTGCCACGGCGACATCCCAGGCGAACTGGCGCGCATGCACGCGACCGTCGTCGAGGCGAAGCGGGCGGCGATCGCAGCCACCCGCGCGGGCGTCACCGGCGCCGATGTCCACGGCGCGACCAAGAAGGTCGTCACGGGCGCGGGTTACAAGATGGGGCTCCCGCCGACCGATGCGCCCGACACCTTCTGCTCGATGGCGCACGGGACGGGCCACGGCGTCGGGCTGGATGTCCATGAGCCGCCCCTGCTCGACGACGGCGGGCCGACGCTGGTGGTGGGGGAGTGCCTGACCATCGAGCCGGGGCTCTACTGCAAGTCGATCGGCGGCGTGCGCGTCGAGGACATGGTCATCGTCACGGAGTCAGGGTGCGACAACCTGAACACGATCCAGGAAGGCCTGGACTGGGCATGACCGGCGACCGATTGCGTTTGGGCGGGAAAGGGTGGCTAACGGGATTCGAACCCGCGACCCCCGGGATCACAACCCGGTGCTCTAGGCCAACTGAGCTATAGCCACCATCTGTCGTTTTGGGCGTTCGGGGGCCGGGGATGGCCCCCTACCCTCGCCCAAGCCGATGACAGTATGACCGGCGGCCCGAGCCGTCAACGGGCGCCGGGCACGGTCCGCACGCCGCGGCCAGATAACAGCCCCGCCCTGCTACACTATTCCCCCTTTACACCCGCCCGGACGACCTCAAGTCAGACGGATCGAGGGCGGCGAGTACACGATGGAGCAACACCGATGAGTCCTTCCGCCGCCTCCGCCCGACCCGCGGGCCTCGACATCAAGGCCGCCAACATCCTCCGCAATCTCTCAACGCCGCGCCTGATCGAGATCGCGCTGGAACGGGGAGAAGGACAACTGGCGGCCAACGGCACGCTCGTGGTCTCCACGGGCGCACGCACGGGACGATCACCGAACGATAAGTACCTCGTCGACACGCCCGACGTCCATGACAACATCTGGTGGGGCAAAGTCAATCAGCCCATTACCGAGCAGGGCTTCGAAGAACTGCTCTCGATCGCCACCCAGTACATCTCTTCTCGCAAGCAGGTGTTCGTGTTCGACGGCTTCGTCGGAGCCGATACGAAGTACCGCATCTCCTCGCGCACTTTCACTGAGCACGCCTGGCACGCGCTCTTCGTCAAGACGCTCTTCATCGAGCCCAACGCCAGCGAACTCGCCGGCTTCTCTCCCGACTGGACCATCATCAACTGCGGCAAGCGCATGCTGTCCGAGGACGAGGCCAAGCGCGTCGGCGTCAAGCCCAGGGGCATCTGCATCGCCCAGTCGATCAGCAAGAAGACGGTGCTCATCTTCGGCACCGAGTACGCCGGCGAGATGAAGAAGTCGCTCTTCTACGCCATGAACTACGACATGCCCGATGTCGGCGTCTTCCCGATGCACTGCTCGGCCAATGTCGCTTCCAATGACCCCTCGAATGTCGCGCTCTTCTTCGGCCTGTCGGGAACCGGCAAGACCACCCTGAGCGCCGACCCGGACCGCGCGCTCATCGGCGACGATGAGCACGGGTGGTCCGACAAGGGTGTTTTCAACTTCGAGGGCGGGTGCTACGCCAAGTGCATCAAACTCACCGAAGAGGGTGAGCCGCAGATCTGGAACGCCATCCGCTTCGGGTCCGTGCTCGAGAATGTCGTGATGGACCCCGAGACCCGTGTCCCGGACTACGACGACAACTCCATCACCGAGAACACCCGCGTCACCTATCCCGTGGAGTTCATCCCCGGCGCGAAGATCCCCTCCGTCGGCGGGCATCCGAAGAATGTCATCTTCCTGACCGCCGACGCCTTCGGCGTCCTCCCCCCGGTCTCCAAGCTGACGCCCGAGCAGGCGTCCTACTTCTTCATCAACGGCTACACATCCAAACTCGCCGGCACCGAGGCCGGCGTTACCGAGCCGACACCCAACTTCTCGCCGTGCTTCGGCGGCCCGTTCCTCCCGCGCCCGCCGCATGTCTACGCACGCCAACTCGCCGAGTGCATCAAGAAGCACAACGCCAATGTGTGGCTGCTCAACACAGGATGGTCGGGCGGCCCCTACGGCACCGGCTCGCGCTTCAAGCTCTCCTACACCCGCGCGATGGTCACGGCGATCCTCAACGGCTCGCTCAAGAACGCCGAGTTCGAGAAAGACCCCGTCTTCGGCTTGAGCATCCCCAAGACGATTCCCAACTCGGGCGTGCCGGCGAATGTGCTCAATCCGCGCAACACATGGGCGGATAAGAACGCCTACGACTCCAAGGCGAAAGACCTCGCCAAGAAGTTCCGCGACAACGACGCCAAGTTCGAGATGAGCGACGCGGTGCGCAGTGCGGGGCCGCGCGGTTGAGTCAGCCGGAGTTTGCGAAAGGTCGCCTGTTCGTCTAAGGTTATTGTCTCAATTCTGACATGAGGTTGTCGTGCGTCGTCCTGCAAGTCGTAGGGCGGGGTGCGGTGCCGCCGACACCCATGATCGAGAGCCATGACGCAAGCCAAGAACTCACCGGATGAGCGCCTGCTCGCGCGCAGGCCGAAGCGCTACACATTCAGATTCCCGAAGCCGAGCGGGGATCTGACGCAAGACGAAGAGTGGTGCGAGGTCCACCTCCGCGACGGCTGGCGGCGGTTCCGATTCCATGACTACGCCGAGATCTACACAGTTCCGGCGCTGTATGAGTCGCTCTTCTATCGCAAGCTCAAGTGCACGTCGCCGCATCGTGTCGTCTCGCTGCTCCGCAGCGTGCTCAGGGATGTCCACCAGAGCACGGAGCAGCTGCGCGTCCTGGATGTCGGCGCGGGCAACGGCATGGTGGGACAGGAACTGCGGGCGATCGGCGCCGAACACATCGTGGGAATCGACATTATCCCGGAGGCAGCGACCGCGACGGCACGCGACAGGCCCGCCGTGTACGACGCGTACCATGTCGCGGACCTGACGGATCTGGACACAGCCACCGACGCCGAACTCGCGCAGGACAAGTTCAACTGTCTCACGACCGTGGCGGCGTTGGGTTTCGGCGACATCCCGCCGCTGGCCTTTATGACCGCCTATGAGCACATCCGAACCGGCGGATGGCTCGCGTTCAATATCAAGGAAGACTTTCTCGAAGGCGCCGACGACACCGGCTTTTCGCGGTTCATCCGGGGCCTGATCGACGCCGGAGCCATCCGGATGCACGCCTACCGGAGGTATTGCCACCGGCTGTCGGTGACGGGTGACCGGCTGTTCTATGTCGCCATGATCGCGCAGAAGGTCAAGCAGACCCCGCCCGAAGTGGCCGCGCGAATCCATGATTGAGATCGAACAACTCTGCAAGAGGTTTCCCGATTCCTCAGTGAATGCCGTCGACTCGGTCTCACTGACCGTCGATAGCGGCGAGTTCTTCGCGATGCTGGGCGGCTCGGGTTCCGGCAAGACAACAACACTCAAGATGATCAACCGGCTGATCCCGCCGACTTCGGGGCGTGTCCGGATCAACGGCGAGGATGTCGCGGAGGTTGACGCCGCGACGCTCCGCCGCAGAATCGGCTACGTCTTCCAGGGTGTCGGGCTGTTCCCGCATTGGACCGTAGCGCGGAATGTCGCGGCGGTCCCGACGCTGCTGGGGTGGGATCGCCAGCGCATCCGGCATCGCGTCGAAGAACTCCTTCAGTTGGTCGGCCTCCCGCCCTACGACTTCGCCGATCGGGAGCCGCGGGCGCTCTCGGGTGGTCAACGCCAGCGCGTCGGTGTGGCACGCGCCATCGCGGCCGAGCCGCCGGTCCTGCTGATGGACGAGCCCTTCGGAGCGCTCGATCCGCTCACGCGCGATCATCTTCAGCAGGAACTCCGCGATCTGCACGCTCGCCTCGGTCTGACGATCGTGCTTGTAACGCACGACATGACCGAGGCCATGCTGCTCGCCGATCGCATCGGTGTCATGGACGAAGGCCGGCTGCTCCAGGTGGGGACGCCCGCCGAACTGCTCCGAAACCCTTCCTGCAGCATTGTGCGCGATCTGGTCGCGACACCCAAGCGTCAGGCCGACCGAATCGAGCGGATCGCCCGTGCCCAAACGGATTCCCGCGCATGAGTGCGCTCCGGACCGAACTCGAGCGCCTCCCGCACCTTCTGTCGGCGCACATCATGCTCACCATCGTCGCGCTGGCAATCGCGATGGGACTATGCGCACCGATGGTCACCTTGGCCCTCCGGTATCGGCGGCTCCGCCCGATCGTCCTTGGTGCGGCGAGCGTCGTGCAGACGGTTCCATCGCTGGCGATCCTCGCATTGATGGTCGCCGTGTTCGGTCTGTTCGACATGGCGGCGGCCATTCCCGCGCTGACCGCCTACGGCCTGCTTCCCATCCTCCGGAACACCATCACCGGCATCGAGGATGTTGACCGGAACGTGGTTGAGGCCGCGCGAGGCGTCGGCATGACGCGCGGGCAGGTCCTCAGGCAGGTCCAACTGCCCCTCGCCGCACCGGTCATCATCGCGGGCTTGCGCACGGCGGCCGTCTGGCTCGTCGGCATCGCCACGCTATCGACGCCGGTCGGCGCCGACTCGCTCGGCAACTACATCTTCTCGGGGCTCCAGACGCGCAATACCACGAGCGTGCTGGTCGGCGTCGTCGCCGCCGCAGCGCTCGCGCTCGTCTTGGATGCTTTGATTCACGCCGCGGAAATCGCTGCCCGCCGCCGCTCCCGCGGGCTCGGTCTCGCGGTGCTGGCGTCGCTGGTTGTGATTGTCGCGGTCGGAGTCGCACCGTCGGTGATCAGGATCGCATCCGGCAAGCCGGCCAGACCGTTGGTCGTCGGCGCCAAGACCTTCACCGAACAGTTTGTCCTCGCCGAATACCTCCGCGGCACGCTCGAGTCATCGGGCGAGCGTGTGCAACTCAAGCAGGGGCTGGGGTCCACCGTCGCCTTTGATGCGCTGTCGATCGGTGAGATCGACGCGTATGTCGATTACTCGGGCACGATCTGGGCCAACTACATGGGGCGCCACGATCAACCGCCTCGAAATGAAATGAACACGCAGATTTCGGAGTGGTTGCAGGATACCCACGGCATCCGGTGCCTCGGATCACTCGGATTCGAGAATACCTATGCCCTCGCCATGCGGCGTGACCGCGCCGATGAGCTGGGGATCCGATCGATCGCGGACCTCGCCGCATACTCGACAAGTCTGACGATCGCTGGTGACTACGAGTTCTTTGCACGGCCGGAGTGGGAGTCGGTCGCTTCAACATATTCGTTGGACTTCGATCGTGAGCAGTCGATGGACGCGACCCTCATGTACGCCGCCGTCCGCGACGGCGCGGTCGATGTGATCAGCGCTTTCTCGACCGATGGGCGCATCGCGGCGTTCGATCTGATCGTGCTCAAAGACCCGGCCCGGGCACTCCCCCCGTACGACGCGCTGATCCTTTTGTCGCCCCGGGCCGCACGGAACGAGCGGGCGTTGGGCGCCCTGCGAGCACTCGTCGGATCGGTGGATGCGGCGGCCATGCGGCGCGCCAACATGATCGTTGATGTCGAAGGCGGCTCGATCGCCGACGCCGCAGCGGCGCTCCGCTAGGCCGGCGAGTTCACGAGTCGACGCTTGCGAACACGCTCGTTGCCCAGCTGCCCGCACGCGGCCATCGTGTCCCGCCCCTTGGTCCGGCGACGCTTGGCGTACTGCCCGTTCGCTTCCAGACGCGACATGAATCGATCCACATCCGCCTCGCTCGGCGCGGGCCAGGGCGAGTCGCGGCGCGGGTTGTACGGAATCACATTCACGCAGCAACGCACGTTCTTCAGAAGTCTGGACAACTCGTCGGCGTGCTCGTCCGCATCGTTCACACCGGGAATGAGCACATATTCGGCGCAGATCGCCGAGCTCCGGCGCACCGGCCACGACTCGAGCGTGCGCACCAGCTCGCCGAGCGGCATCGCGCGATTGATGGGCATGATGCTCGAACGAATCTCATCGTTGGGCGCGTTGATCGATACCGCCAGATTCAGCTGCCGCCACCCGTGGCGAACAACCGACTCTCGCAGTGTCGCGAGGCCGTCCAGACGTCCGACGGTCGAGATGGTGATCTTCCGCATCGCCACGGCCGGGCCGTCGTGATCCGTCAGCACCCCGATCGCGCCGATCACGTTCTCGAGATTGTCGAGCGGCTCGCCCATCCCCATGAACACGATGTTGCTGATGTCGTGCCCTAGATGATGACGGGCGGCGTACCACTGGGCCACGATCTCGTGCACTTCAAGCGATCGGATGAGGCCCATCTGGGCGGTCTCGCAGAAGCCGCATCCCATCGCGCAACCGACCTGCGACGAGACGCACAGGGTGTGCGTCAATCCGCGCATCCGCTGCATGGGGATGATGACCGACTCGGTCTCGAGTGTTGACTCGTTCAGGACCGACAACCCGCCCACCGAACGAATCTCCACCGGCACTTCCAGCAGAAACTTATGAACCTCGCCCTCCGGGCTGGGGCTGGTCAGCACCCGCACCGGCCGGGATACCGACTCCGAGCCCGAACCCTCGCGAAAGAACGCGCGGTATCGCTCTCGGGCCAGGCCGGCGCGGACGCCGCGCAACGACTCCGCTTGCTGGTACGCCGAGCATGTCAGGGCTAGCGGGTTGGCGGGGGCTTGCACCACGAGCATGAGTCTACCCACTGAAGTGACAACAAGACGCCCCTGAGGGTACGGTTCTTTGGTGCCGAACCCCCCGTCCAATGAGCCCCGTCCGTCCCGCTCCCCGCGTCCCCCCCGGCCCGCGGCGTACCACGCCGATGTCCGGCGCGCCCACGCCGAGGAGACCGCCGAGGACTATGTCGAGGCGATCGCGTTGCTCATCGACACGAAGGGCGTCGCGCGCGTCAAGGACCTCGCGGCCCAGTTCGGAGTGAGCCATGTCACCGTGAGCCGGACGATCGCCCGGCTCGTCCGCGACGGCCTGGCCGAGACCGAGCCGTATAAGCCGATCACCCTGACCCCCCAAGGTCGCCAACTCGCCGAGCAATCTCGCGAACGCCACGAACTGGTCGTCCGCTTCCTGATCGCGCTGGGTGTGGATGAAGATACCGCCCGCACCGACGCCGAGGGCATCGAGCACCATGTGAGCAGAGCCACGCTCGACGCGATGCGTCGACTCGCGGAGAGATCGGGCGTGATAGAGTCATAGCGCATGAGCCAAGCGACCACGAGTCATGGTCCGGTCCTGCGGGGCGAGATCCATGCAATCTTCGCCTACGACGCGGGCTTCCAGATCGATCTTTCCCTCGCCGCGACATTGCTCACCGAAGCACTGCCCGAACGAGCCGTGCGGGTCCGCCGCCCGTCGCCCGCGTGGTTCGAATACGACACCCCACCGATGCGCCTGACATTGCAAGGCGATCCGGTGCAGATCGGCTCCTGGACCACCGAGCCGAACGCCGACGGCCTGATCTACGACTTCGGCGCGGCCGTTGTGACCTTCTCGATCCGATTCGAGGCAACGCCGTCGGCGCTCGTCGAGATCACGCGTGCCCTGTACGACAACGAGTCGCTCAAGGCGGAGGCGCAGCGTCGTCTCGCTTCCGTGCTGGATGCGGCCTCCCGGGCTATCACCAAGCCGCACCTCTCCGAACAGGTTGAGGACTACGTCCTGATCGCGGTGCGCGAATGGCCGGATGGCGTCGCACCCCAGGAACTCGTCGATGCCCACGCGTCCGACTGGGCACGCGCGATCCAG
>CALFMQ010000331.1 GCA_937879825.1 uncultured Phycisphaerales bacterium | reverse complement strand
GTCCACCTCGGGTGTACTTGAAGTCAACCTCCCCCCAGTGAACGCCCGTCGGTGGGGTGGGTGGGATGGATTGCTGGGCGGTGCCGTGAGGAGGCCTGTGATGGCGAAGGCGATCTGGAGTGTGGCGCCGCGGGCGCGGGCGAGCGAGACCCGCGAGCGGCTGCTCGATGCGGCGGCGATGCTCTTCTACGAGCACGGTTTCCACGCGATCGGCCTGGACGCGATTCTGGAGGAGGTGGGTGTCACCAAGACGACCTTCTACAACCACTTTGCGAGCAAGGACGAGTTGATCGTGGCGGTGCTGCTGGACCGCGACGAGCGCGATATGCAGGCGGTGCGGGAGGAGATGGTGCGGCGTGGGGGATCGGCGCGGGACCGGATTCTGCTTGTGTTTGACGTGCTGGACGACTGGTTCAACGATCCGGAGTTCAAGGGATGTCTGTTCATCAATGCCAGTGCGCAGTTCCCGAATCCGAACGATCCGGTGCATCAGGCGGCGACGAAGCACACGCAGAGTCTGCATGCGATGCTGGTTGAACTGGCGGATGAGGCGCGGGCGCAGGATCCGGCGCTGCTGGCGAAGAAGTTGTGCATGTTGATCGCGGCGGCGATCACGCTGCGGCAGGTGGCGTGCGACCCGGAGGCGGCGCACACGGCGCGGGAGATGGCGGTGGCGCTGCTGGACCGATCACTCGGCGGGGGGTGAGGATTGTCGGGGCGGCTTATGGGGGGGGGCGCGAGGGTCGGACAGGGCGCGGCGGCGGGCTTCGGGGGGCCGGAGGCGGTACACTGTTGCGCTTCGGCGTGGCGCGATGGGAGCGCTCGTTGAGCCTTACAAAGAACGACCATTCATCTGAACCTTTGCGCGGACGAACCCATGGCATTGCACAAATCTGCTGATCCGAACATCTTCATTCTTCCTGACCTGGGCGAGGGCGTGCACGAGGCGGAGTTGATCGCGTGGAAGGTGAAGGAGGGGGAGACGGTCGAGGAGCATCAGATCGTCGCGGAGATGGAGACGGACAAGGCGCTGGTGGAGGTGCCGTCGCCTCGGGCGGGGACGATCAAGCAGCTGTTCGGCAAGGTCGGCGAGATCCTGAAGGTGGGCGAGCCGGCGTGGACCTATGAGGGCGCGGGAACGGTTGAGACGAAGCCGAGCAACGGGCACGCCCCCCCCTCCGCCCCCCCCAAGCAAGCACCGCGCATCAGTGAGTCTTCCGGCGAGCGCGAGGACGACGGCACGGTGGTGGGGACGATGTCGGGCGAACTCGGCGCGTTCTCGCGCGAGGGCGGCAAGGCGCTGGCGACTCCGGCGGTGCGCCGGCTGGCGCGCGATCTGGGGATTGATATTGATGCGGTGCCCGGTTCGGGCATCGGTGGGCGCGTGACGGAGAAGGATGTGCGCGCGTTCACGGGTGGTGGTGGCGGTGGGGGGGCGAAGGCCGCACCGGCTCCGCAGACGCACAAGCCGGCGGCGGTGAGCGGTGAGGTGGTGCAGCCGACGCAGCGGGTGGCGCGCGAGAATCAGCTGGCGACGAGTGTCAATGCTCCGGCGGTGAGCATTCCGGCGACGCAGGGCGCGTCGCGCGTGCCGATGCGCGGCGTGCGGCGGACGATCGCGATGCGTTTGCGTCAGAGCATGGACACGGCGGTGCACTTCTCGGTGATGGACGAGGCGGACTGCACGGCGCTGGACGCGGAGCGTGCGAAACTGAGCGCGGCGTCTGGCGAGAAGCTGAGTTACCTGCCGTTCGTGGTGAGCGCGGTGTGCCGCGCGCTGAAGCGGTTCCCGGCGCTGAACGCGACGGTGGATGACGCGAACGAGGAGATCGTGCGTCACGCGGTGGTGCACATGGGGATCGCGGCGGACACGGAGCAGGGGCTGAGCGTGCCGGTGATTCCGAATGCCGATGCGATGGGGGTGCTGCAGATCGGGCGCGAGGTGACGCAGGTGGCGCACATGGTGCGTGACCGGACGATTCCGCGCGAGCGTTTGATGGGTTCGACCTTCACGATCAGCAATGTGGGGAGTTACGCGGGTCGGTTCGCGACGCCCGTGATCAACTATCCGGAGGTCGGGATTCTGGCTGTGGGGCGCGTGCGCGAGGGCGTGGTGGCGGACAAGGGCGCGATTCGGATCGCGAAGTTGCTGCCGTTGTCGCTCACTTGCGATCATCGGTGTGTTGACGGTGCGGATGCTGCGCGGTGCCTGGCGGCGATCATCGAGTTGCTCGGGAAGCCGGGCGAGTTGGTGACGCCGGCGCGGGGGTGAGATGCGTGAATGAGCCTAACAATGCGGCTGGTAGATTTGCACGAATTCTCGACCATGCCGTGCAACGACGCGATGTACTAAAGAACCACAAGGTTTTTGAAGCATGGGCCCAGTTGCTGCAAATTCCAAATCATCAGCATCGACGATTGATAAACACCATTTACTTGGTGCATCAGCTACCGAAGGAAATTGAAACAAGAGTTCTTGCCTGTGCTCCAACTGAGGTCGATCAGTACCTTGCGTGGTTGCCCGATGTTCAACGGGCAATGCAGAACAACAACTTCTCTACAAATTTCGAAGTTCCTTATTCGCCATTGATGAGTTCGACGACGCTCGCTCTCGTCAAGTTTTGCGATACATTGCTTTCGTCCGAGCCTGAGCCGGTCGTGGATCACACAGAGCTTCTCGGTTTACTAGACGGGATCGAGTCTAGTGTGAGGGAAGTTCAGCAAAGTGATCTACCTTTCCATGTAAAGGCATACTTAACACGACTACTAGACCTAGCTGCGGATTCGATTGTGGAGTATCGAGTGATTGGTATTCGTGCAGTCGCATATTGCGCTGACAGCATGTACGGGATGCATCAACGGGATCCTGAGACATGGGAAAGTGCTAAGACAACAGATGTCGGCAATCGTGTGTGGGAGATTCTGGGCAAGTATTCAACAATCGTCACTGTCGCAGATTCCGTTGTTCGATTCGGGTCGGTCGTTCAGAAGTTCCTTCCACAATGAGTACATTGCGTATTCGACCCGCGACTGAAGGTGACTTTGCGGCGTTGCACCGGCTGTACAACCTCGAGCGGGATGTGAACCATCAGATCGGGTGGGACGCGACGGATGAAGAAGGCTTCCGCGCGATCTTTGACGAGATGGTGGGGAGCGGCGAGCAGTTTGTGGTGTGCGATGGTGGGGATGGAGGGGTGATCGGGGCGTACCGGGTGCATCGGTTTGCGCACCGGATGCGGCATGTGGCGCACATCGCGAGCGTGGGGCTGATGGGGGCGCATCAGGGGAAGGGGATCGGGCGGCGGATGGTGGAGGGGATCATCGAGCGGCTCAGGGGCGAGGGGATCAAGCGGATCGAGTTGACGGTGGCGGGTGATAATCCGCGGGCGATGCGGCTGTATGAGTCGCTGGGGTTTGCGCGCGAGGGCGTGTTCCCGAAGTACTTCCTGCGCGCGGGGGAAGCGGAGTACAAGGACGAGGTCGCGATGGGGATGTGGGTGGGGGAGTGATCTATCGAGTCATCAGAAACTGAAGCAATGACTCAAGATGCTCATGCAGCAGTTTTTCCAATGGAATCCATTGCTGTGAGACATC
>CALFMQ010000330.1 GCA_937879825.1 uncultured Phycisphaerales bacterium | reverse complement strand
ACCTCGTACTCCTCGCGCGAGATCGCGCCGGAGTCGCGGAGCCGCCGGAGTTCGGGGAGTTCGACGGCGGCGTCCTGCTCGGTTTCTTTGTCGAGCAGACTCTTGCGCGCCCAGGAGATGACGACCCCGCCGATGATGACCAGGACGCCCAACGCGATGAGGAGCGGGACGAGGTGCGTGAGCGCGCGGGAGCTGGACATCTGCGCGGCGACACCGCTCCCCACTCGAACGATCGGCATGGTCGTCGCGGGGATCATGGTCTTGAATGAATAGGCGCCAATGCTTGTCCGATCGTCACTCGACGACGGAGACCTCGCTCAGTTCATCACGCTTGGAGATTCGCTTGTTGTAATCGTCGAGGGAGACCTCTTCGACCTTGGCTTTCTCGACGATCGCGTCGAGGGTCTTGTGCTCGCGAATCTGCTGGGCGATGAGATTGAGTTGTCCGGAGTTGTGGAGTTCTTCGGCGAGCTTGTCGGGGCGCATGCCGCGCTGCGCGGCCATCTGGGTGATGCGGCCGTTGACTTCCTCGGGCGTGATCTGGACGCCCATGTCCTGGGCGGCGCGGGAGAGAATGAAGAAGAGTTTGAGGTCGCGCTTGGCGGACTCGTCGGACGTGCGGCGGATCTCTGCCATCTGGCGTTCGATCTCGCCCTGTGAGACACCTCGGTACACGAGTTCCATGCGCCGGCGGTTGATGTTGGCTTGGGCCTGCTTGGCGGTGACGCGCTCGGGGAGGTCCATCTCGGCGTGATCGACGAGATAGAGCGCCACCTGCTGGCGCATCGCGGACTGCTGCTCGAGCATGGCCCGCTGATTGAGCCGGAGCGTGACCATCTCGCGGAGTTGCTTCTCTTCCGAGAATCCGAGGCCGCGGACGAGGTCCTCGACGCCGATGGGGATGATGCGCTCGACGCGGTCGATTTCGTACTCGATGACGAGGTCGGCGCCGCGGACGCGCTCGTCCTCGTGCTGCTTGGGGCCCTTGGTCTTGAACTTGACGACATCGCCGGCCTTGGGCGTGCCGATCTGCTTGGCGAAGTCGTCGACCATGACTCCGAGGATGGCGCCCTTGCCGTCGGAGGACTTCTCGGGGATCTGGACGACGGCGCCTTCGATATCGAGGAGGGTCTCGTCGCCCTTCTTCATGACGCCGCGGCCGATGCAGTAATCGCCGGGCGCGCCCTTGTCCTGCGTTTCGAGGCGGCCTTCGTTCATGCAGAGTTGCTTGACCTGCTTGTCGGCCATGTCGTCGGTGACTTCGATGAGGGGCTTCATGATCTCGACGCCCTCGGTTTTGGGCATGTCGAATGTCGGCGGGACATCGACCTCGACCGCGAACTTGACGGGCTTGCCGCGTTCGAGGGTGAGCGCGTCGATGTCTTCGACGGGCTCGGGCTCGCCGATGACCATGATCTTGTTGTTCTGGATGGCCTCGGAATACGAGGATGAGATGAGCTGCGAGCGGGTCTCGGTGGCGACATGCGAGCCGAAACGCTTCTGGACGATGTGGCGCGGCGCGTGCCCCTGGCGGAAGCCGGGGAGTTGCGCCTGGGCGGCCATGACATCGAGCATCTCGTCCATCTTCTGGGTGACCTGATCGCCCGGGATGGAGATGGTGATGCGTTTGCGGCTGGGGCCGATGTCCTCGATCTTGACATCGTGGGTGGTCATGGTGGCGCTGCTGTCGGCCATTGGTTGGCTCTCTCAATCCGGGTGAAGGGTCGGTTTCGGGTGGTCCACCCCCCTGCGGGGCGAGCCGAGCAGATTACCCGCTTTGCCCGACCCCGCCAACCATCGGGGCGACGGGGGTGCTTCTGATTTGGGCGGAACAAGGGATGGCGAGTGCCCGATATTGCGATCATGCGACGGTACGGCCTGATCCTGCTCCTGGCTTCTTCGGTCGTGGTTGCTTCGTGCAAACGGAGCGACGAGCACCACGGCCTCGTGAAGGCGGTTGCCAAGGGGCAGCCGGGTCAGGCGGGCGGCGGGAGCGGGGATGGGGGCACGGGTTCGGCGGGACCATCGGAGGTTCCGGCACCCCCGGCGGACTCGCCCTACATCGGCGTTTGGGAGCAGACGAGCCAGACCGAGCGCCGCGTGATGCGTGTCCGGTTCAAT
Source organism: uncultured Phycisphaerales bacterium (assembly GCA_937879825.1). GTDB lineage: Bacteria > Planctomycetota > Phycisphaerae > Phycisphaerales > UBA1924 > JACKHC01. Next base: position 9,306 of record CALFMQ010000330.1, on the reverse strand, counting down.
CTCACCGGCGACGGGTTGTTCATGGCGGATGGCTCGATCGAGGAGCGAGAGACCGGAGATCGCGCGCAGATCACGGTGCACGGGCGGTGGTTCATCGCCGGCGATGCCGTGCTGATGCGCATCGAGGCGACGGATCAGCCGGGGGCGTTCCCGCCGGCGAGTGTGCTCACCTACGCCAAGAGCGCGATCGACAGCGGCGCGTGGAAGTACCTCGACGGCGCGGGCCGGGCGCGGTCGATGAGCCGGATCGGGTCGCAGGCGGACGCTTCGGGCGCGAACTAACGCTCCGGCGGGGCGTGGTTATCATGTCTGCCCTTACCCCCCCACTCAATCGTTTATTTCCTTTTGCCGGAGTGGCGGAACTGGCAGACGCAGCGGATTCAAAATCCGCCGCCCGAAAGGGCTTGAGGGTTCGACTCCCTCCTCCGGCACTGACATCACGCAATCACCAATCCCAGAGGGAGCGAGTTCATGAGCGCACAGGAGCAGCAGGTCCATATCCGCATCGACGAGACGAAGATGGCGACGGCGTACGCCAACACCATCCGCTCGGGGACGACATCCGATGAACTTATTCTCGACTTCGGCGTGAACCTCCCCGTGCAGAGCGGCGCCAAGCAGGGCGAGCCCATGCAGATGGTGTTCTCTGTCGGCTCGCGGGTGATCATGAACTGGTCGACGGCGAAGCGTCTGCTCGGCTCGATTCACCAGGCGGTGGCGGCGTACGAGAAGGCCTACGGGACGATCGATCTCGAGGGCCCGAAGCCGGTCGCGCGGGCCTGACGCGGAGCGGGGCGTTCAGAGAATGCGTTTGGCGCGCGGGTAGCTGTCGAGGACTACGCTGTCTTTGCAGTGCGGCGCGGCCTCGTTGATCGCGGCGCGTACTTTGGCGTCCTCGCGGTGTCCCTGCGCATCGATGAAGAAGGTGTACTGCCAGTTTTCGCGCCGGCTCGGGCGTTTGTCGATGTGGGAGAGATTGACGCCGTTGTGCTCGAAGGCGCTGAGCACATGCACCAGCGCCCCGGGCTTGTCGGGGGTGGTGAACATGACGGAGGTTTTGTCGTCTTCGGATGGGCGGGCCTGCTGGCGCGAGATCACGAAGAAGCGCGTGACGTTGTTGGGGTCGTCCTCGATGTCGGCGAAGAGGAGATTGACGCCGTAGAGCTGGCCGGCGAGTTCGGAGGCGATGGCGGCGCTGCCGCAGTCGGGATCGCGTTCGCTTTCTTCGCGGACGATCTGCACGGCGCGGCTGGTGCTGGTCGCGGGGATCTGTTCGGCGGATGGGTATTGCGTGGCGAGCCAGTCGCGGCACTGCGAGAAGACCTCGGCCTTGGAGTAGATGCGTTTGACATTCCGCGGCTCGCAGTTGGCCAAGAGGGCGTGTCGGACGGAGAGCAGGACCTCGGCGTAGACATTGATATTGGCGCCGTGATCGATGAAGGCGTCGAGCGTTTCGACGATGCCGCCGCCGAGTGAGTTCTCGATGGGGACCAGCCCGTAGTTGCAGTGCCCGCGGACGACTTCGGTGAAAACGCCCCGGACCTCGTGGACATCCTCGAAACTGACGGACGATCCGAACTGCTTGACGGCCGCCTGATGGGAGAAGGATCCCTGCGGGCCGAGGTAGCCGATACGCAACGGATGCTCCAATGCGAATGAGCCGCTCATGATCTCACGGTACACGGCCTCGATGGTGCGGTCGGACAGCGGCCCTTGATTGAGCCCGAGGACTTTCTCAAGGACCTGTTGTTCGCGGTGGGGCGCGTAGATGGGGATTCCGGAGCCGCGTTTGAGGTTGCCGACCTCGACGACCGCGGAGGCGCGCTCGTTGAGCAGTTCGATGACGCGCCGGTCGATCTTGTCGATGCGATCGCGGAGTTGGGCGAGCGCACGGGCAGCATCGTCGGACTCGGCGGTGAACTTGGGGGGTTGATCGGGCATGAGTGTGATCGGTGAAATCGACGGGATGCCGCCTCGAATGAAGGAAAGTGCGGGGACGGTTGTCGATGGTATCCGACCTCTATAGTTCCACCCCCTCATTCCCCTCATCCCCCCACCCCTTCCCTCCCCACACGCACCGGCAACCCCGCATACTGAGCCAACCATGGACCCGAGTATCCAGCAGCCCATTCAGGACGCGGTGCAGCGAGGACTGGACACGCTTCCATTCTCGACGCATGCGGTCGTGGTGGCGGCGATGCTCGCGGGAGTCGTGATGTGGCTGGCGGGTCGGCATGTGCTTCGGATGGCGTTCGTGATCGTGGGGATGGCGGGTGGCGCATTGGCGGCGCACCTGTTGCTGCCGCTGGTTTCGACGGGGATTCCGGTGGTCGCGGCGATTGTGATCGGCGCCGCGTTCGGCGGTGTGGTTTCATTCGTGGCGTTCCGATTCGCGATCGCGATGTGGCTCGCGTTGATCGGCGCTTCGCTGGGGGCGGGCGTTTGCGTCGTGGTCGTGGGGATTACGATGCCCAAGCCGGCGGAGGATCCGCTGTCGCTTGAGGAGATGTTCCTGTCGGGTGTGCCGATCGAAGGCGAGGCGATTGCGGACGAGATCATCGGTGTCGGGCCGCCCGCGCCAGACGAACTGAGCCCGAGCGAGGAGCGGGCGATGGAACGGGTGCGGGCGTTTGCGGGTCATCTCGGCGACGAAGCGTCCCGCATGTGGCGCGAGATTCCCGGCGAGGACCGGCTGAAACTTGTGAGTTCGACGCTGCTGGGATTGGGGCTCGGCGGGGTGCTGGGGTTCTTCGCGCCCAAGCGGTCGGCGGCGATTCTGACGGCGACGATCGGTTCGGCGGTGGTGATGGCGTCGGCGCTGTGGCTGGCCTCGGCGGTGGCGATCGAAGCGCCGAGATTGCCGATTCCGGTGTATGTGATGGTCTGGATTGTGTTATCGGCCGTCGGGATGAAGGTCCAGTTTATGGGTCACAAGAAACCTGCCGATAACGACGACTGAAGATTCCAGTTCTCCAGACAGGACCTCAGTCATGATCATCATCCGCGCGTTGGTTCCGATCCTTGGTCAGTACGGCGACAGCGCCAACTCCATCACGATGGGCGGCGGGTCGGGAGCGTCGAACACGAGCGAGACCGTGGACCGCGCGGCGCGGGAGACGGGCACGATGCTCGCGGACACGGGCGAGAACGCCATCCATGTGCTGAACCAGACGCTGCGTACCAAACTCGACTTTCTGAATCATCCCGATGCGCTGACCGAAATGGTGACGCAGATCAACGTTGTCTGGGCCGCGATCTTCGTGACGATTGGTCTGCTGTGCGTGATTCACGGGTACAAGTGGCACAAGACGGTGATTCTGGCGCTGGCCGGCATGCTGGGTGTGTGGGCGGGGCTGACCGTTGGCTCGCGCATCGGTGAGACGACCGTTGTTGCGTCGTGCATGGCGGTGCTCTTTGTGGTGCTGGCCTGGCCCATGCTGCGGTATTCGGTGGCGCTGTTCGGCGGGCTTGCGGGCGCGTTCCTTGGCGCCAATGTGTGGACCGCGCTGGGGTACCCGGCGGAGGACCATCATTACGGCGCGCTGATCGGATTGATCGTCGCGGGGATGCTGGCGTTTACCGCGTTCCGCACCGTTGTGATCGCGCTGACAACCGTGGGCGGCGCGACGCTCCTGACGGTCGGCGGGCTGGCGGCGCTGGTGCACGTTGAGTCGTGGCGGCCATCGCTGCTTCAGGGATTGGAGTCCAAGCCGTTGCTGGTGCCGGTGCTCGCGGCGGTGATCGCGGCGACTGGGGCGGTGATCCAGGCGGGCGGCGGGTTCTCCGGGATGAACGCTTGCGCGAACCGCGCGGACCCGAAAGCGAAGAAGAAGCCGGCTGCGGCGGGATAATCTGGCGCACCCTGTCGGCAACGATGTGGATAACCTGACGCCTCCCGACGATTCGGGGGGCGTTTTCATTTGGGCTTTACTCTGGTGCTCCAACTGACCACGGGACACGGAGGTAGCCCATGATCGAGCCGAAGCCGGGTGGTGTCATCACCGAGGCGTATCTGCGAGTAAAGCCGGAGGAGGGGTACGAACTCCGGGATGTGATGGGGGGCGATCTCCGGCGCGAGGTGCGGGTGCTGGACCACGGGTTCGTGGCGCTGGTGGACGCGATGCCGCGGATGGTGGCGGTGGAGCCGGGGAGCGGCGAAGCGCCGACCGCGGACGGGGCGATCGTGCAGGCGGCGCGGGTGTCGTACGGCGTGGGGACGAAGAAGGTGAGCGAGGACCGGGGCCTGATCCGGTATCTCATGCGGCATCGGCACACCACGCCCTTCGAGATGGTGGAGTTCAAGTTTCATTGCTCGATGCCGATCTTCATCGCGCGGCAGTGGATTCGCCATCGCACCGCGAATGTGAACGAGTATTCGGGGCGGTATTCGATCATGCCGGACCGGTTCTACCACCCGACTGTGGACGCGGTGCGCAAGCAATCGAAGACGAACCGCCAGGGCGGGGAGGAGTCGATCGACGCGGCGACAGCGCAGCAGTTCCTGGACTACCTGACTCGCGCCGAGGAGCACTACAAGGAGTATGTCTCGCTCACCGAGCAGGGCGTGACGAGGGAACTGGCGCGGGCGGGGCTGCCTGTGAATCTGTATACGGAGTGGTACTGGAAGTGCGATCTGCACAACATCCTGCACTTCCTGAATCTGCGTCTGGATGCGCATGCGCAGCTGGAGATTCGGGAGTATGCGCGGGCGATGCTGGCGCTGATCGAGCCGATCGTGCCGGTGGCTGTCGAGGCGTTCCGGGACTACATGCTCGAGGGCATGCACCTGACGCGGCTCGAGATCGATGCGATCCGCAACGGAAGCCCGGAGATTGAGACGACGAACTCGCGCGAGCAGCGGGAGTGGCAGGACAAGCGAGCCCGGCTCGGGATCAGCGACGACCGCTGATTTCGTCCGTGTCGCGGACCTGCACGAGCGAGGACTCCTTGACCGGCGGGCGTTCGAGTCGATCGGCGTTCGGTCTCATCTTGGACATATCGACGTCCGGCCCGTTGCCGCCGGGCCCGAAGATGACCACGCCCGGCTCGGGCTTCCTCGATTGCGACGCGTGCTGGGAAAGTCCCGTCGAGATCGGGAGCGTTGCGAGCATGACCTGAGGATCGAACTGGGCTTCACCCGGCACGATTCCCGGCGACTCGACCGTGGCGAAGGGAATCTTCGCGCCGATGCCGTGCAAGATCGCGGTGATGCGCTCTTGTCCGGCCGCCAGTCCTGCAAGCCCGGAGCACAGGCCGAGCATGAGGAACGCCATTCTCACCCCACGGCGTCGTTTCATGCTGGAATCATGCGATGGCGCGGCGGAACTGAGCGCGGCTCGGTTGCGCAAAGTCGGTCCTGCCGTTGGGTCTGCGCCGTCTGGGGGAGATCGGGCGTGTTATGGGCGCATGCCCTGGACGAGGGCCTCACGGGCGGCGACGGCCATCCGGTCGCATCGTTCGTTCTCGGGGTGCTCGTTGTGCCCGCGAATCCAATGGAAGCTGAGTTCGTGCGTTTTGCGGAGCGCATCGAGTTGCTCCCATAAATCCTGGTTCTTGACCGGTTGTTTGGACGCCGTGCGCCAGCCGCGTTTGATCCACTGGTCCATCCACTCCTTGAGCCCCTTGAGGACATACTGCGAGTCGGAGTAGATCTCGACGCGGCAGGGTCGCTTGACGGCCTCGAGCCCCGCGATGACCGCCATCAGTTCCATGCGGTTGTTGGTGGTCTCGAGTTCGGCGCCGACACCCTCGACCTCTTTGGCGGAGGCGGGGTGCTTGAGGATGAACGCCCACCCACCGGGTCCGGGGTTCCCTGAGCAGGCGCCGTCGGTGTAGAGCAGGACGGTGTCGAGTTGTTGGGCCGCATTCACACGCGGAGTGTACGCGCTCGGCCATTGCTGGTGGCGTGCGCTGCTAGGATTGGCGCATGACGTCCCCCCCGATGGCCCCCACTGGCTCACCTTTGCGAGAACGAGAAACTGGAAGCGATCCGGTGCGCCTTGTGCGCATCGAGGTGCGGCCGCATGAACGCGCGGGGGATCCGCGTGGCGATGCGCTGCGGAAGCAGGCGGCGTCGATCGGTGTTCGCGCGGGCGCGGTGCGCTCGGCGCTGGTGTATCTGATCGAGGGCGCCTTGAGCGACGCGGATGTGGAGCGGGTCCGGGCGCGGTTGCTGACGAACTCGGTGCTGGAGACCTCGATCGTCGGGGCGTCGGGTTCGCGGGCGGGCGAGCGGACGATCGAGGTTCATCCGCTGCCCGGCGTGATGGACCCGGTCGCGCAGACGGTGCGGGCGACGATTCTGGAACTGACGGGCGTCGAGTGCCGCGTATCGACGGGGAAGCGGTTCGATGTGGCGGGCATCGGCGAGAAGCAGGCGGCGGAGATCGCGTCGCGATTCCTGGCGAACCCGGTGATCGAGGCCGTTCATCATGCCCCGCACTGCCCGGAGCATCTGGCGGTGTTCCCCGGCTCCGAGAGCACGGTGCGGCATGTGACGATCACGACGCTCGGCGATGAGGCGCTCAGGACATTATCGCGCGAGGGGCATCTGTTCCTGTCGCTCGACGAGATGTGCGCGATTCAATCGTACTATCGCGAGCAGGGCCGAGAGCCGACGGATGTGGAACTGGAGACGCTCGCGCAGACATGGTCCGAGCACTGCGTGCACAAGACGCTCAAGTCAACCGTACGGATGACGCCGCCTAATAACGATGTCATCGACTGGTCGAACCGTCCGGGTCACACCGTGAATGCAGATGGGTCGGTGACGATTCACAACCTGCTGAAGTCAACGGTCGCAGCGGCGACGAATGAACTCATCGCCGACGGCGTGGACTGGACGCTCTCGGTGTTTGTCGATAACTCGGGCATCATCCGGTTCGACGACGAGTTCGGCGTGTGCGTGAAGGTGGAGACGCACAATCATCCGTCGGCGATCGAGCCGTACGGCGGTGCGGCGACGGGCGTGGGCGGGTGCATCCGCGACATCATCGGCACGGGCTTGGGCGCCAAGCCGATCGCCAACACGGACATCTTCTGCGTCGCGCCCCCCGACATGGCGGATATTCCGAACGGGTGTCTGCACCCGAAGCGGATTCTGACGCAGGTTGTGGCGGGCGTGCGCGACTACGGCAACCGGATGGGCATCCCGACGGTGAACGGGGCTGTGCACTTCGATGAGCGGTATGTGGGCAATCCGCTGGTGTTCTGCGGCTCGATCGGCGTGATCCCGGCGCATCTGTGCAAAGGTGCAGCGAAGAAGGGCGACCGGATCATCGCGCTGGGCGGGCGGACGGGGCGCGACGGGATTCACGGCGCGACCTTCTCGTCGGCGGAGTTGACGGACACGCACGCGGATGAGTTCTCGCACGCTGTGCAGATCGGCAATGCGATCGAGGAGAAGCGGACGCTGGATGCGATTCTGCGGGCGCGAGACATCAAGGGTGGGCCGCTCTATAACGCGATTACGGACTGCGGCGCGGGCGGGTTCTCGAGCGCGGTGGGCGAGATGGGGGAGAAACTCGGCGCGGAGGTGCATCTGGACCGCGCGCCGCTGAAGTATGAGGGGCTGCGGTACGACGAGATCTGGATCTCGGAAAGTCAGGAGCGGATGGTGCTGGCGGTGCCGAGCGGCAATATCGCCGCGTTGCAGCGGATCTGCGACGAGGAGCAGGTGGAACTGGCGGACCTCGGGCACTTCGGGACGGATGATGCGGAACTCATTCTGAAGTACCGCGGTGGCGAGGTCGGGCGGCTTTCGATGGCGTTCCTGCACGACGGCATCCCGATGCCGACGCGCGAGGCGAAGTGGGAGAAGCCGACGGTCAAAGTGAAGCCGGCTGCGTCGGGCGCTGAAGAGAGCGACATCGAGAATACGCTGCTGAACTTACTGGCCGATCCGAATATCGCGTCGAAGCGTTGGATTGTGCGGCAGTACGACCACGAGGTGCAGGGCAACACGATTATCAAGCCGCTGGTCGGGCCTCTGGGTGATGGGCCGGGCGATGCGGCGGTGATTCAGCCGGTGCCCGGATCGAAGCGGGGGCTGGCGATCGCGTGCGGCATGGCGACAGCGCTCGGCGACCCGAACAAGGGCGGTGATCCGTACCTGATGGCGCTGGCCGCGATCGATGAGTGCGTGCGGAATCTGGTGTGCGTGGGCGCGGACCCGTCGCGGATCGCGATTCTCGACAACTTCTGCTGGCCCAGTTGCGACAAGCCGGAGAACATGGGCTCGCTCGTGCGCGCGGCCGAGGGTTGTTATGACGGCGCGAAGGCGTACCGGACGCCGTTCATTTCGGGCAAGGACTCTCTCCACAATCAGTTCCGGACGGACGACGGGCGGCTCATTGAGATTCCGCCGACGCTGTTGATCTCGGGCGTGGGGATCGTGCCGGATGTGAGCAAGTGCGTGACGATGGATCTAAAGGGATGCCCCTCCGGGCACCCCGAGTCGGTTCTATATGTCATCGGTGGTCACGAGTTCGATCGCAATCTTCTCAAGCACAACCGCAATACCGCGAAAGCGGTCGCCCATCTCATCGACAAGGGACTCGTGCTGTCGGCGCACGATTGTTCCGAAGGAGGCATCGGTGTCGCGATGGCCGAGATGATGATCGCCGCCCGTGGTGGTGGCCGTAAACTCGGAATCGAAATGTACGCGGATCACCCAGAGGTCGGCAGCATTGAACTGCTCAGGCAGTTTTTGTTCAGCGAACGAACCGGCCAGTACATCATCGAAGTCTTGCCTGGTTATCACAAGTGGCTTGAAGAACACCTTTCGCCGTACTTGATTCCAGTCAAATCACTAGGCCTTGTCATGCCAGAGTCGGAATCGTTCACCATTTACGCAGATGATGATCTGCTCAAACCGGTTGCACGCGCAACAATCGACGACATGTGCGACGCCTTCTTCGGCACACTGGACTGGTAATCCATGACCACCCCCCACTCCCCTACCGCCATCGTGATTCGCTCCGCCGGCATCAACTGCGACGCCGAGATGGTGCGCGGGTTTGAGCTCGCGGGCGCGCGGGTTGATCTGGTTCATCTGGATCGCGTCATGAGCGAGCCGGGGATGCTCGAGAAGTACGACCTGATCGGGTTCCCAGGCGGGTTCTCGTACGGCGATGACATCGGCGCGGGTCGCGTGTTCGGCACGCGGGTGCGCGAGCACTTGTACGATGCGCTGCGCGATGCTGCGGAGCGTGGTACGCCGATGATCGGCATCTGCAACGGGTTCCAGGTGCTGGTGCAGACGGGGTTGCTGCCCGGTTTCGCGCACGGCGGTTGGCCGACGGAGCC
>CALFMQ010000329.1 GCA_937879825.1 uncultured Phycisphaerales bacterium | reverse complement strand
CGGTGGTCGGCATCGGCGCGTTGCACGCGGCGTGGATGTTTGCGGCGGAGCGGGGGCGGGTGCGCTATGGCGCGGTGATCTTGTGCGCGGTGTGCGCGATCGGCGCGGTGATGAGCAAGGGGCCGCCCGCGCTGGTGTGCCTGGGGGTGGCGATGGTGTTTGGGCCGATGGTGTGGGCTGCGGGCGCGTCGGCGGAACGGACGCGGGCACGGGCGCTGGGCGCGGGCATCGGGGCGCTGGCGGTGATTGTGCTTGTTGTGCTGCTAAATCCCTTGCGCGTGCGCGATGTTCCCGGCGTGATGCTGATGGAGGCGTCGGGCGCTATAGCGGGGTGGTGGATCGGTGCGCTGGCGGAGCGGGGTGTGTTTGGCGCGTGGTTTGGTGTGCTGGCCCGGACGCATCCGGTGGGGGTGCTGGGCGCGGCGGTCGGCGTGTTCTGGGCGTGGGGGTGGCACCTGAAGCGGGCCTTCGGCGTTGAGGCGGTTGCGGAGAAGGCGGCGCGGGAGGTGGGGAACAACCTGAACTTATTCGTGCCGGAGGCGATCGAGAAGAACGCCGGGTTCCTGCTGTACGGGAGCGCGCCGGTGGCGGTCGCGATGGGTGCGGGGCTGGTGATGATAGCGCGCGACCGCGTGCGGCTGACGCGGTCGATGAGCCTGATTCTGGCGTGGCTGATCGGCGGGTTCATCGTGTATTCGATTGCTGGCAAGGGCGTGGCGCGTTACCTGACGCCCTTGTGGCCGGCGTGCGCGATGGTCGGGGGTTGGTTCATCGCGGTGTGGATGGGGCGGATGCCGCGGGTGCTTGCGCGGCGGCGCGCGACAGCGGCGATGTCGGCGGTTGTGCTCGGGTTCGCGGGCGGGCAGGCGTGGTGGTACGGGGTTGGGCGGGGCGCGCACAACAACGAGGACAGCATCCGCGCGCTGGCGATGGAGCTGCGGGGGCGCGAGGCGGCGCATGTGGCGACGTGGAAGTTTGAAGATCCGGCGCTGGATTTGTACCTCGATCGGGGGACGATGCGGTTCGGTGAGGGCGACGACGAGGGGGAGGAACTCGCGGCCTATGTGCGCGAGCGCGGGATGGTTTTGCTGCTGATGCGCGACCAGACGGAGGAGGTGTTGGAGCGGTACGGATCGTCGCTGGCGGATCTCGAGGAGGCGGGGCTGACGGCGCGGGAGGTGGAGGTTGCGGCGCTGTATGTGCGTCCGCCGGGGCGGACGCGGGTACGCGTGTACGAGGTTTCGCTCCGGGAATGACGGATTCTGTGCGGGTGTTCGGGGGGTTGGCGGGTAGTATCTGTGGGTCACCCGTGCGAACAGGAGTCGTGCATGTCGATCAAGCTCACGATGCGTCAGTTGCTCTACAACATGCGCAAGACGGACGCGTCGGACCTGCACATCAAGGCGGGGTTGCCGCCGATCTACCGGGTGGGCGGGCATCTGAAATCGCCTCCGGGGTTGCCCTCGCTCAACGCTGAGGACACGGAGCGGCTGTTGACCGAGATCATTCCGCCGCAGTTGCGGAAGCGGTTTGATGAGAAGGGCGATCTGGATTTCTCGTGCTATCAGGATGTGGAGCGGCCGGACGCGGCGCACGAGTCGGACCGTGAGCAGCACAAGCACGACCGGTTCCGGTGCAACATTTTCCGCGCGGGCGGCGCGATGCACGGCGCGATTCGGCGCGTGAAGCCGGAGATTCCGACCTTTGAGTCGCTCCATCTGCCGGATGTGTATCGGAAGATTGCGGACGAGCTGCACGAGGGTCTGGTGCTGGTTGTCGGCGTGACGGGTTCGGGCAAGTCGACGACGCTGGCGTGCATGCTGGAGCGCGTGAACCAGACACGGGCGGAGAACATCATCACGATCGAAGACCCGGTGGAGTACCTGATCACGCCCAAGCAATCGGTTGTGTCGCAGCGTGAGATCGGGACGGACGTGCCTTCGTACGGCGAGGCGCTGAAGTACATGGTGCGTCAGGACCCGGATGTGGTGTTCATCGGTGAGATGCGGGACCACGACACGGTGCTGGCGGCGATTCAGGCGGCGGAGACGGGGCACCTTGTGTTCGGTTCGATGCACACGGCCGACACGATGCAGGCCTTCAGCCGCATTGTGGAGTTCTTCCCGCAGCATGAGCACGCCTTTATCCGCAGCGCGATGGCGAACTCGCTGAAGGCGGTGTGCGCCCAGCGGCTGCTCCCGGCGAACGTGGATGTTGCGGGGGTGCCGGTGGTTCCGGCGACGGAGGTGCTCTTGAGCAACGCGACGGTGCGGGAGAAGATCCGGGAGGCGGAGGACACTGATCTGCCGGCGGTGATCAACGCTTCGAGCGCGGACGGGATGCGGTCGTTCACGCGGTCGCTGGCGGAGCTGGTGGAGAGCGAGATGGTGATGCTCTCGACGGCGATGGACTACGCCCCGAACCGGGAGGCGTTGTCGAGCCGGCTCAAGGGCGTGGAGGTGAAGGCCTCGACGCTGGTGAGCCGCGTCAAGGGCTGATTTTTCAGGAACTTACGGCGGATCGACGGGAGGGGGAGCGCGTCAGAGGATGGGGGGTGGAGTGTTGGCGAAGGTCCGGTATTTCAGCGGGAAGCGGGATTCGCCCGATTTCACATATACTTCGCACCCCGATCGGGTTTGTGCCCGTTCGATCCCGTCCGGTTGGAGCCGAGACGCTCGCCGGCCCAGGACTGCTTCATGAGCCAGACTTTCTCCTCCCGGGGGTTGCTCCCCGATCGAAAGCCAGTCTCGTTGCTCGCGCTATCGGAGGGGATGGCGGTTGGTCCTGCGCGCCTGGTGCGTGATCTGGGACGGTGCCGCGGCGCGTATCGGTGGCTGGGGCGGGTGCCGTCGGACGCTTCGTTGTTCCAGGTGTATGTAGTGCCCCCGGCGCCTGCGGGCGGATCGATGCCCCCGGCGGTGGAGGCGGGCGACCGGCTACGCGGTCGGCACATCGTTCCGATTCTCGGTTCGGGGATGCACGAGTCGGGCTGGACCTGGGCGCTGTCGCCTTATGCGGGCGACATCGAGGGTGTGCGCTCGCTGACGGATGTGTTGAAGATGCGGGCGGGTCACCAGATGCCTGTTTACGAGGCGCGGGTGGCGGCGAGCCAGTTGATCGATGCGGCGACGGATATGCGTCGGTGCGGCGTGGCCTTTGCGGACATCACGGGGCGGGATGTGCTGATTGACCGGCGGGGTGCGGTGCGGGTTGAGGTGATCAACGCGATGCGGGGCGCGGATGCGCCGATGCGTGACGACACCTGCGCCCTGGGGATGCTGGTGTACGAGATGCTGACGGGGGCGACGCCCAGCGGCGCGTTCATGCCGCCGTCGCGGTTGGCCTCGGGCGTCGGGCGGGCGTGGGACCGGTGGACGGAGCGGGCGCTGGGGCGCGAGTTCGACTCGATGTCGGCGGCGGCGAGCGCGATGCCGAACCACACGGCGTGATATGAACCGACAACTGGTTTGACGGAACGGTCGTCAGACGACGGCGCGGGTTGTCAGTGCGCCGGGCCGGGAACGGCCTGCGCCGGCGGCCCCCACCGTGCGGGCGACGATGATGGGCTCGTCGGAGCCGGTCTCGGAGACATAGGAGCGCGGGAGGCGGGGCGAGACGGCGCACATCATGGCGTGGGAGATGAGCCCGGCGTTGCGTGCGAGTGTTGGGAGATGGTTGGGCGCGGCGGGGTCGGTGCCGATGAGTTCGACTTCCGAGCCGACGCGGGCCATGGGCTCGGGGATGTCGGTGATGTCGATGACGATCTGATCCATGGAGACCCGGCCCAGCACCGGCGCGAAGGCGCGGATTGTTTCGCCGGCGTCGGCGGCGACGATGGCGACTTTGGCGTTGTTGGAGAGGGCCAGGGGGTAGCCATCGGCGTAGCCAACGGGAACGATGGCGGTGCGTGTCTGGCGGGGCGCGG
>CALFMQ010000328.1 GCA_937879825.1 uncultured Phycisphaerales bacterium | reverse complement strand
TGGGCGGGCGGTGAGAAGAGCGTTCACCACAAGAGCACACAGAGGGCACAGAGATAGAGAATGGATTGGTGGGGACGGCACCGCTTGCCGATTTGCGGCCAAGTGGTGGCATCCGGCGATAAGACATTCACCACAGAGGCACAGAGGGCACAGAGAGAGAAGGGTGTGTTGTGCCCCCCGGCTTGCGCCGGGGGCTCGCATGGGACGCCCCTCATCCGGTCGCCCCCCCATCGCGGCCAGCTTCTCCCTCAAGGGGAGTAGGAGCGGCCGCTGGCGGCGGCGGGGGCGTGAGCGTCGAAGTCCGGTCACGCACCTTTGGGGGGCGACAGGGGTATGGTTGAGGGGGCGGGTGCACAAGGAGGCGTGATGGCGCGGCATCGGAACGGTCTGGCATGGATGGCGGTCTTGGCGGCTTCGGTCGGCGCGGTGAGCGCGGTCGGCGGGGTCGCGGTGGCGCAGGATGGGGAAGAACGGGTGACGACGCCCGAGCTGGAGCTGAAGTTTGAGGTGAAGCCGGCGCGTGCGCCCCACGATCCGGATGCGCCGCTGGTGCCGCTGGAGGATGATGCGTCGGCGGGGAATCTGCTGAACCATCTGGAGCGGAAGGACTCGGAACTTCAGCGGCTCCGCGCGGATGTTTCGTACACGCGGGTGCAGGCGCTGGCCGGGGACACGCAGGTGCGCGTGGGGCGGATGTATTACGAGCGGGGCGGGGCGCTGGCGGACGGCGGGGCGGCGCGGCGGTTCGCGATCGAGTTCGACACCTTGATCGTGGATCGCGTGGCGCGGGACGAGCGCACGGCGTGGGGGTTCGACGGTGAGTGGCTCATCGAGAAGGATTACCAGACGAAGCAGTATGTGCGTCGGCGGATCGCCAAGCCGGGCGCGGAGGTTGATCCGCTGCGGCTCGGCAACGGCGGCGGGGCGATTCCCTTGCCGATCGGGCAGCGGCGGGACGAGGTGGAACGGTTCTTTGATGCGGAGATGGTGGGCGCGCTGGACGGGCTGGTGCCCGATGCGGATGCGCTGGATGACCCCGACGCCGGGTTCCGCGAGTTCGTGCGGTACATGGGCGGCGATGCGGGCGTGGAGGGTGTGTACCAGTTGAAGTTGACGCCCAAGGCGGGGACGGAGGCGGCGGAGGACTACCGGGAGATGCGGCTGTGGTATCAGAAGGGGACGCTGTTGCCCTTGATGTCGCGCGCGATCGATCGCAAGCGGGACATCTCGACGGTGCAGTTATTGAATGTTGATACGGAGCACGCCGTCGACCGGGGGGTGATTGATATCGGGCCGCCTCCGGCGGACACGGGGTGGGTTGTGAAGGAAGAGGATCGGTTGTTCGAGTGAACGGCGAACCCCTCACCTGTCGTTCGCGGTGCGAACGACATCCTCTCCCCGGAGGGGAGAGGGAGCCAAGGGAGCGCACACGATGCGATGGAACGCGGTGCGAGTTGGCTTGTGTGTCGGCGCGGTCGTCGCGCTCGGTTCGATTGCCGACGCGCAGGATGCGCTCGACAAGCCGGATGTGAGTGACAGTGTGCTGCGTGCGGTGAGCGCGGGGTATCTGAGCGCGGATGAGCGTGCGGACCTGCGGGTGTTCCACGGGATGTGGAACGACTCAGACCTTGATGATGTGAAGCGGCGGGCGCGGGCGGCGCTGATGATGGCGGTGTGGGACGACGCCTCGCTCATGAACATGGAGGCGGACGCGGAGGACCGGGCCGAGGCGGCGATGTGGCGGGGGGCGTATGGGGATGCGCTGGAGACGCTTGCGGGGGTGTCGTCGTTGCGGGGTGCGCGTCTCCGGGCGGAGTCGCTGGAAGCGCTGGGGCGGTTGCGCGAGGCGGATGTGGCGATCGACCCGGTGGTCTCGGCGCTGACGCGGGAGCAGACGGACAGCGCGGCGGAACTCCTAGAGGGCGCGCTGGCGATGCGGATTCGGGCGCGGCTGGAGGGGCGGCCGGCGGGCGACTTCCACGCGCTGATGCGGCTGTACGGGCGGGCGTATCAGGACCTGGACCGGCTCTACTGGCCCGCGCTGGTGGCGGAGGCGTGGCTGCTCAAGGAGAAGGGGAACTGGGGGGAGTCGCAGCAGGCGGCGCAGCAGGCGATGGCGCTCAACCCGCGGTGCGTGGGGGCGGCGGCGCTGCTGGGCGCGATGGCTGTGGAGACATTCTCGTTTGATCAGGCGCAGGAGATCGCGGGCGAGCTGGACCGGATGGCGCGGCAGATCGATGTGGACCCATCGGCGACGAGCCCGCTGGGGGAGTTGATTCGCGCGCGGGCGTGGATTCGCCAGAACGAGCCGGACCTGGCGCAGTACCACATCGATACGGTGCTGGCCCGGTACCCGCTCAATCGGGAGGCGCTGGCGCTGGATATCGCGTGCGAGGCGCTGCGGTACAACGACGACGAGGTCGAGGCGATGCTGGCGCGGTACGACGAACTCAGCCCGGGATCGGCGCGGGCGTTGTATGAGGTGGGGCGGACGCTCTCGGATGCGCGGCAGTACGAGCCGGCGGCGGCGTACCTGAGGCGGGCCGGCGAGCGCGCGCCGAACTGGCCCGAGGTGCACATCGAGTTGGGATTGCTCGAGATGCAGTCGGGGCGGGATGTTGAGGCGGTGGCGGCGCTGCGGCGGGCGACGAAGCTGGATGAGTTCAATGTGCGGGCGGCGAACAGTCTGAAGTTGATCGAGGAGTTGTCGACCTACGAGACGATCGAGGGCGATCACTTTATTGTGCGGTACAAGGGCGGCGAGGGCGGGGACGGGGTGATGGCGCGGGAGATGATGGGGCCGCTGGATCGGCTGCACGAGGTTGTGACGGGTGAGTTGGGGTTCGAGCCGGCGCAGAAGACGGTGATCGAGCTGTTGCCGGATCACGAGTGGTTCAGCGTGCGGATCACGGGGATGCCGGATGTGCACACGATCGCGGCGGCGACGGGGCCAGTGATCGCGATGGAGTCTCCTCGTGAGGGCAAGAATCACCTGGTGGGCGAGTACGACTGGCCGCGCGTGTTGCAGCACGAGTACACGCACACGGTGACGCTGGCGATGACGCGGAACCGGATTCCGCACTGGTTCACGGAGGCGGCGGCGGTGCATCTGGAGTATGGGCCGCGGGACTACGACCGGTGCCGGTTGCTGGTGGGTGCGCTGATGGGCGGGACGCTGTTCGACATGCGTGAGATCAATGTGGGGTTCACGCGGGGGGACATGCGTGCGCAGGCGTATGCGCAGGGGCATTGGATGTACGAGTACATCCTGCATGGGTGGGGCCCGGGCGCGCCGATCGCGCTGATGGACCGGTACGCCGAGGGGATGCGCGAGGACGACGCGATGTGCGAGGTGCTGGGGCTCTCGCAGGAGGAGTTTTTCGAGCGGTTCAAGGCGTGGGCGAAGGAGGATGCGGAAGGGTGGGGTTTGACGACGCGGCCGACGATCGGGGAGTTGCTGCTGGAGGAGACGCAGGCGCTTGCGAACATGCGGGCGCGGACGGGTGATGATCTGGCGGAGATCGCGATGCTGAGCGCGGGCTCGATGGCGGGGGTGCGCGGGATCAACGAGCGGTTCCGGTATCAGACGGACCTCGTGGATGTGTCGCCGGCGATGGTGGAGAAGTGGCTTGCGCGGTACCCGGAGCATCCGGGTGTGCTGGAGTTGAAACTGAAGGAAGTGCTGGGGGCGCGGGACGGGGAGGCGGATGAGGGGATGGCGCCGCTCCTGGAGCGGTATGCGGCGGCGCGGCCGGTGGACCCGATGCCGCACCGTTTGCTTGCGAAGGTGTATCTGGCTTCGAGCGAGCCGGCGCGGGCGATTCCGCACCTGGAGTATCTGGATGCGCGGGAACAGTATTCGGCGGCGTACGCTGCGGAACTGGCGCGCCGGTACGGGGCGATCGGGGAGTATGCAATGGCGGGGCGGTTCGCGGAGCGTGCGACGATGATCGCGCCGTTCAACGGGAACTACAGGGAGTTGGCGGCGACGGTGGCGATCCGCGTGAAGGCGTGGGACACGGCGGAGCGGCATCTGCTGGCGCTGGTTGATCTGGAGCCGGGCCGGGAGGTGCACAAGCGGCGGCTTGAGGCGCTGGGGAAGATGCGGGGGGAGGACAGTTAACCACAGGGCACAGAGGGCACAGTGCGAGCATGCAGAGGAATGCCGAGTGAGTCGCTTCAAGCATGCGGTGTGGGCTGTGCTTGTGGCGGGGGCGGTGATGGTGCTCGGTGTGGTATTTTGACGGTGGATGTTCATCGAGCGCAGATCGACGCGGTCGGCTGTTGGTGAGGGTCGGTTGCTCACGGGGGGGATGGTGCGCGGCGTGATCGCGCTGTTGATGCTGGTGCCGGTGATTCTGGAGTTGGGGTGGCATTCGCGGCCGTTGGGGGCTTCCGACGGCTTGCTGCACGGCGTGCTGCTGGTGCTGTGGGTCGCGCACCTGGGGGTGATGTGCTGGAGCGCGGCGGAGTGGCGGGGCGGGGGCGGTGGGTGGCGGGGGTTTGTGCGGGCGCACCGGGTCGAGACGTTCGTGATGGGGCTGGGGCTGGTGATGGCGTGGTCGTTCGGCGCGCTGTCGTGGTGCGTCGCGGTGCTGGTGGTGCTGACGATTCTGCGCGGGCACGCGTGGCTGGTGGGTCGGGGTGTGTCGCCCAGCGTGTTGTTTCTGATGTCGTTCTTGCTGCTGATCGGTTCGGGGACCGGGCTTTTGATGTTGCCCGCGGCGACGCCGCCCGAGAAGCGGATCGGGGTGATCGATGCGCTGTTCACCTCGACGAGCGCGGTGTGCGTGACGGGGTTGAGCGTGCGCGACACCGGGACTGAGTTCACGCGGTTCGGGCAGACGGTGATCCTGACGCTGATTCAGTCGGGCGGGCTGGGGATTATTTTGTTCGGGGCGTTGTTGCTGCTGGCGTTCGGCGGCGCTGTGGATCTGCGGTCGTCGCGCGAGATCACGGGGGGCGC
This sequence comes from uncultured Phycisphaerales bacterium, assembly GCA_937879825.1. Classification (GTDB taxonomy): domain Bacteria; phylum Planctomycetota; class Phycisphaerae; order Phycisphaerales; family UBA1924; genus JACKHC01. The sequence goes on along the minus strand of CALFMQ010000328.1, from coordinate 1,210 downwards.
GACGGGCTTGACGGGGGGGATGAGCGCGGGGGGTTTTCTGAAGCGCTCGGTGGGCATTGTGCTGGGCATTGAGTTGGCCGGGGCGTTGATGCTCTTTCTGTTCTGGCCGACGTCATGGGTCGGTGCGCCGGGTGACCTGGGTGAGACGGGGGGTCGGGTGTTCCATAGCGTGTTCACCTCGGTGTCTGCGTTCTGCAACGCGGGATTCGCGACGACGGCGAACAGTCTGCAGGGGCTGCGGTTCCACTGGACGACGCATGTGGTGATCGTGGTGTTGATCACGGCGGGCGGGATCGGCATCCCTGTCATCATGAATGTGTGGGGGACGGCGAGGGCGCGATGGAGGGATGGACGCGGTGCGCGTGGGGGCGATGGGAAACTGATTCGGTTGACGCTTCATACGAAGATCGTGGTGGCGACGACGCTGGTGGTGTATCTGGCGGGCGGGTTCGGGATTCTGATGAGCCGGTTGTCTTGGGGGGGTGAGTCGTTCGGCGCGGCGCTGCTGGATGCGCACTTCATGAGCGTGACGACGCGGACGGCGGGGTTCGACACGGTGGCGCCGAACCAGATGGGGATTCTGGGTCGGTTTGTGCTGATGGCGCAGATGTTTATCGGTGGGTCGCCGGCGTCGACGGCGGGGGGTGTGAAGACGGTTGCTGTGGCCGCGATCGCGCTGACGGTGTGGAACACGATTCGCGGGCGCACGGAGACGAACGCGTTCGGTCGGGCGTTGACGGACGAGATGGTGCGGCGGGCGGCGGTGCTGATTGTGCTGGGGCTGGTGACGGTAGCGTCGCTGGCGACGGTGCTGACGGTGACGGACCCGCGTGGACTGGAGTCTGAGGCGGGTCAGGCGGAGGCGTTCGAGGAGATCCTGTTTGAGTCGGTGTCGGCGTGCGGGACGGTGGGCTTGACGATGGGGCTGACGCCGCAACTAAGCGATGAGGGGAAGGCGGCGGTGAGCGTGGGGATGTTTCTGGGGCGGGTCGGGCCGCTGGCGTTCCTGATGGCGCTTGCGGGGGCGGCGAGAAGGACGCTGGACTCGGCGCGGTATGCGAGGGAAGATGTTGTGATGGGGTGAATATCAGTGAATCACAATCCATCGGAACGAGAATGGATGTTGATCGTATGACTGAATGAGTTTGATATGGCCGTCTGGAGCCAAGTCTTTGTAGGACTTATCAAACTGTTTCTTTCTGCCCGAGTC
>CALFMQ010000327.1 GCA_937879825.1 uncultured Phycisphaerales bacterium | reverse complement strand
AATCAACTCATACACACCATCCGGAACGTCGCGCAACACCAGACCTTCAATGATTGCGACTCGGTGCTTCAGGCACGCATTGTGCGCCGGCAGGTCCTTGCTCTGCATCAGGTCCACGCTCGGCGTATCCACGCCCACCAACCGCACCCCCTTCGCCGCCAGGTGTTCAATCAGCGCAGGTTCGAGGCCCGCGAAGTCCTCGTTCCAGCGCGTCGGGTCAGGAAATGTGCCCGTCCGGAAGATGATCCGCTGCTGATCGATCGGCCCATGGATCTCGCTTGGAGATACTCTCGCGCCCCGACCGACACGCGCCGTCACGACACGCGCCGGGCCGAGATACAACTCGATCGGCATCTGCTCGATCGTGGGAGTGGGGGGGGCTGGGGGGGCGGCGTGCCCGTAATGACTCGGCGCGTCGGCATGACTCCCGAGATGCACCGTGGCACGCACCGTCGACAGCGTCAGGTTGTCCCCTCGGGCCATATCGAGCAACACCTCGCGCGACGGCCGCGTATCGCCCGGCCACACGCCGAGCGAAGCATCAATCATCGGAGAGATGTCGTACAGCCGCCCGGTCACAGCAACCACCAAGCCAATGCGAGCACGACCATCAGCAAAGCAACCAACAGCGCGATCACCGCCATCGCAACCACGCGCTCCTGCCGGCGCGCCCGATCGACCGCCTTCCCATACGGAATCGTCGAGAACGACACCATCTCATACAGCGGCAGGTACCACCTCGGGAATACCTTGGTCAGGACGCGTTCGACCCGTTTGCGGGCGCGGAAGACCGGCGACGCCGTATGGTCCCGCATCTCGACGTAGTTCTCGATCGCCAGGTCCGCCAGCACATCACAGTCCCGCTTCCGCCGATCGTGATACGCCGCAAACGCCGCCGCCCGATTACTCGGGTGCGCCCTCATGCATTCGTCCAGCACCGTGCAGTCTTGGAACGCCGCGTTCATGCCCTGCCCGAAGAACGGCACAACCGCATGGCAGGCGTCACCGATCAGCACCGCGGCATCGCCCACGCTCCACGGTGAACACCGAACCGTCACAAGTGAACCCGTCGGGTTATTGACAAAGTCATGCGTCAGACTCGGGATCAGTTCCATCGCATCGGGGAACTGTGCGCGGAAAAACCGCTCAACATCGCTCTCCGTCTGCAACTCCTCAACCGAGTTCCGCCCCTCATAGGGCCAGAACAGCGTGCACGTGAACGAACCGTCCGCATTGGGCAGCGCGATCATCATGTGCGTGCCGCGCGGCCAGATGTGCAGCGCATTCTTCTCAATCCGCCATGCGCCGCCGTCGCCCGCCGGAATCGTGAGTTCTTTGTACCCGTGCGGCAAATAGTCCTGCGAATAATCAAATCGCTCGCGCCGTTGCATCGAAGAGCGCACACCCGAGAATGCGCCGTCGGCGCCCACAACCGTACCCACGGCCAGTTCCTCACGAACGCCCGTGTCCATGCGCTCGACCAAGGCAACCCGCTTCTCGAAGTCCACACCCCGGCAGCGCGTACCGAAGCGAAGAGTCACATTCGGCTCCGCT
>CALFMQ010000326.1 GCA_937879825.1 uncultured Phycisphaerales bacterium | reverse complement strand
GGCGCCGAAGGCGGCGCCGATGATGATGCCGACGGCCATGTCCATGACATTGCCCTTCATCGCGAACTCTTTGAACTCTTTCAACAATCCCATGAGATCGACTCCTTTGGGTCCTGCGGTGCGCCCGGGCCTTCGCCCGGGCTGAAACTCGACTCGCGACACTGACGATCCCGGACGGGCCGCATCCTACCGAAACACCCCGTTTGTGGGGAATCCACCCTGACCTTCTCCTCCGCCCCTTGCGCTACACTCTCGGCCCGATGCCCCCGACCCCCCCGAACCCGCCCATTCATGTCGTGATCCCCACGCATGTGCCGAGGTATCTCGACCTCGTGCTCGCGGGGGTCGCGCGCCAGACCCAGCCGCCCGCTTCCGTCACTGTCACCTGCGACACCGACGACCCCGCGATCGGCGCGGTCATCGACCGGTGGGGGGGCAAGGTCGCGACCCAGTCGGGGGTCTGGTGGGTCCGGCGCGCTTCAACCGGAGGCGAGCGTCTCTGCCAGGTCCGCAACAACGCCGTCCGCCACATCCATAAGTCGATCGGTGTTGACAAGGGCCGCGTGCTCATCATCGACGGCGACATGCTCTGCGCCGACGATTGCATCGCGCTGCATGCGCGGTTCGGTGCGCACGCCGATCTTGTCTATCCTTACCGCGTCAATGTCGATGAGCCCGCTTCACGATCGCTTGACGCGGCGATGATTCTCTCAGGCGAGCAGCGCCTGGAACTCACACCCGATCAACTCGGAGGCCTCGCCAAGCGCGAACGCAGATACAAGCGCCACCTCCTGCTCCGCCGCCTTCGTCTGGCCCCGCCCCACAAGCCCAAGCTCCTCGGCGGGCACTTCTCCGTCGATCTCGCCCTCTACCTCCGGCTCAACGGCTTCGATGAGCACTACCAGGGGTGGGGCTTCAAAGACGACGAGTTCGCCTATCGAGCGGCCCGGATAGGTGCGACCGTTGCCGTGCCCGTTTCGCGGATCATCGCTTGGCACCTCTATCACCCCACCCGCCAGCCGACCGGGCGGATGGCCGATCTCCCGACCGCACGGCGGTTCGCCCGGCGGACATCGCTCCCCCTCGTCTGCGAGCACGGCGTCCGCGACCCGCTGCCCCAGCCGCCGGTGTCCGCGGATCGCATTGCCTAAAGTGGCGCCTTCATCGATGACTGAGACTTGGTCTCAGCGTATAATGGAATGCTTCTAGATTTACGATCAAACTGTCCGCGATCGGCGGGCATCACCTCGGGGACCCTGTCTCATGCTCAAACTCCCGGTCTACCTCGACCACGCCGCCACAACGCCTTGCGACCCGCGCGTCGTCGAGGCCATGCTCCCGTACTTCACGGAGAAGTTCGGCAACCCCGGCTCGCGCAACCACCAGTTCGGTTGGGAGTCCGAGGAGGCGGTCGAGACCGCGCGCGAGCGGTGCGCCGCCATCATCGGTGCGCAGCCCAAGGAGGTCGTCTTCACCTCGGGTTCGACCGAGGGCAACAACCTCGCCATCAAGGGCGCCGCCGAGATGTACGCGCTCAAGCCCGAGGGCTCGGAAGGGCGCGGGCACATCATCACCAGCGCTATCGAGCACAAGGCCGTGCTCGACCCGTGCAAGCGACTCCAGAAGCGCGGATTTGATGTCACCTACCTCGAACCGCCCCGGGACGGCATCGTCACCGCTGAGATGGTCAAGGCGGCGATGCGCGAGGACACCATCTTGGTCACCATCATGTGGGCCAACAACGAGATGGGGACGATCAACGAGGTGCCGCAGATCGGCGCGCTCTGCCACGAGCGCAATGTCGTCTTCCATACCGATGCGACCCAGTGGGTGGGCAAGATGCCCACCGATGTCGAGAAGGACAACATCGATCTGCTCACATGGTCGAGCCACAAGATCTACGGCCCCAAGGGCGTGGGCGGGCTCTACATCCGCCGGCGCAAGCCCCGCATCCGCCTCGTCGCGCAGCAGGAAGGCGGCGGGCAGGAGCGCGGCTACCGCTCGGGCACGCTGAATGTCACGGGCATCGTCGGCTTCGGCAAGGCGTGCGAGATCTGCGCCAACGAGATGGACACCGAACGCGAACGTCTCCGTGCTCTCCGCGATCATCTTGAGTCGTCAATGATCAAGAACGTCGAGCATGTGCACGTTAACGGGCGTCCCGAGAAGCGCCTCGCGCACATCACGAACATGTCCTTCGGCTTCGTCGAGGGCGAGGGCCTGATGATGGCGATCAAGGACATCGCCGTCTCGTCCGGCTCGGCGTGCACCAGCGCCTCGCTCGAGCCGTCGTACGTGCTCAAAGGCATCGGCGTGGGCGACGATCTGGCGCACTCCTCGCTCCGCTTCTCGCTCGGTCGTTGGAGCACCAAGGAGCAGATCGATTTTGCGATCGAGAAGCTCACATGGGCCGTCAATCACCTGCGCGAGCTCTCGCCCCTGTGGGACATGCACAAGGAAGGCATCGATATCTCCACCATCGAGTGGGCGCACCACTGAACCCTTTCCGGAACACTCCACCTCTGAGGTGACACCATGGCGTACAGCAAGCAACTCATCGACCACTACGAGAAACCCCGCAATGTCGGGACGTTCGGCACCTCTGCGCAGGTCAAGGAGCGCAAGGATGTCGGCGTTGGAATCGTCGGCGCACCCGAGTGCGGCGATGTCATGCAGCTCCAGATCAAGGTCAACTCCGACACGGGCGTGATCGAGGATGCCAAGTTCAAGACCTTCGGGTGCGGCTCGGCGATCGCCTCGTCGTCCCTCGCCACCGAGTGGCTCAAGGGCAAGACCGTCGAGCAGGGCCACGAGATCCGGAACACCGAGATCGTCGAGGAACTCGCCCTGCCCCCCGTCAAGATCCACTGCTCCGTCCTCGCCGAGGACGCCATCAAGGCCGCCATCAAGGACTACCGCCTGAAGAACGGCCTCCCGGTTGAAGAAGAAGCCCACACCCACTGACCGCCCGCCGAGTCGCCTACAATCTGGCGAACCCACGGAGAAGCAACGCCAATGGCCGAAACGATCACTGTCAACCTCACACCGACCGCCGCCCGCGAGATCAAGACGATCATCGAGCAGCAGGAACTCGACGCCGACAAGGTTTGCCTGCGCGTCGGCGTCAAGGGCGGCGGGTGCTCGGGCTTCTCGTACATCCTCGACCTCACCGAGTCCCGCAAGGACACCGATGAGGAGTTCGAGATGCACGGCGTCCGCGTCATCTGCGATCCCAAGTCGCTGCTGTACCTCAACGGCACCACCATCGACTTCAAGGACGAGATCATGGGGCGCGGGTTCGTCTTCAACAACCCCAACGCCAATACCACCTGCGGGTGCGGCTCCTCGTTCGCCGTCTGAACCGCACAACCATGTGAGTCACAGAGGCCGCGGAAGCAATCCGCGGCCTTTTTCATGCGCCCCGACCGCCCGAGCCGGTAAGAATACGTGTCCCTTCGCACCCTCACGCATGAGGAACACCCGATGACGCTCCGCCCCGCTCTCTGGACCTTGCCGATCACGCTGACCGCCTCGTTGCTGCTCGCGGCGCCCCCCGCGGGCGTCGAAGAAGCGAAGCCCGCCGAACAGGCGCAACAGGCCGATGCGGACGAACCCTGGATTCGCCTCACCGAGAGCGACGATCGCGTCATGTCGCTCGACATCGCGTCCAAGGAGTTCCGCAAGATCGATGGCGACGGCCCGACCATCACGCTCTACGGCGCGGTGCACATCGCCGAGCCGCGCTTCTACGCAACACTTCAGAAAGAACTCGACGGGTACGACCTCGTTCTCTTCGAAGGTGTGAACGGGGGCGAGCCCATCGACGAGCACGCTCACAAGGATGCGTACCGGGCTCCCATCGTCTCATCGCTCGTGGCGCGACCTGATCCCAAGGCCGACAAGAAAGAGTCCGACGGGCTGCAGGCCAAGATGGCACGTTCGCTCGGCCTCACATTCCAGCTCGATCAGATGGACCACACACGCTCGAACTGGCGCAACTCCGACATGTCCATCCAGGAGATCGAGGCGGCCGTTGAAGCCAAGGGCGGCGACGCCTCACAACTGCTGGGGATGCTCGACGGCTCATCATTCATGGGCGCGATGGCCAGCATGATGTTCACGATGATCGAAGCGATCCCCGGCGGCGCCGAGCGCGGGCGCCTGGTCATCATGCACATGCTGCCCGAGGCCGATGATGTCATGAGCGGTGCGCTGCCCGGCGGCGAAGCGCTGATGCAGGTCATCATCGAGGACCGCAACCAGCGCGTCATCGACGACCTCACCGAAGCGCTCAAGGACGAGTCCAACAAGCGCATCGCCGTGATCTATGGGGCCGGCCACATGGGCGATATGACCGAGCGCATGGAGACGCAGCTCGGATATGTGCCCGGCAAAACGACGTGGCACCCCGCGATGTCGCTCGACCTCGCCCGCGCCGGCATCTCGAAGTCCGAGCAGATGATGACCCGGATCATGATCAAGCGCCAGCTCTACCAGATGAAGAAAATGGCGGAGCGGAGCGGGGAAGCCGACGGCTCGACGCCGCCGGAACAGGGGGATTCATCGCCCCAGCCCGAGACGAGGTAATCGCCGGGTGCCCGGCCTACCGATGATCCGGGTGGACCCTGATGTCCCGAACCACACGCCCGGAACCTCCCGTGGGGGATCCG
>CALFMQ010000325.1 GCA_937879825.1 uncultured Phycisphaerales bacterium | reverse complement strand
ACACTGGTACGCATCAAACTCCGACTCCCCCCCCTCAAGCAGCGTCCACGCCATCGCGACCCCGAGACCGTCGCCGCCGGATGACAACGCCCGCACCAGCCGCAGCTCCAACCCGCCCGCCCGCGTCAGCGCATAGCAGTAGAACGCGCCCCCCTCGGGCGTCGGCACCGGAAACATCAGCGACGCATCCGGATCGCTGTACGTGGAAACCGCACCGCCGCGCTCGATCACGATCGAGAACCTCGGCTCATCGATCGCACGCGCGCAGTACACAACCGTTCCGTCCCCGAAGAGCGCCGCGTGCGCGTTCACGCCCCCCGTGCGAACAAGCCACTCCGGCTCACCGCCCCGCCACGGCACCCGCGCGATGTCCCGCGACCCGTCCGGATTGATGACCTCGCACAAAAACCCGCGCTCATCCGCGCCCCGCCCCAGCAACCACCCCGCCGGGAGCGTCACCCCGTCCACCCGCGCCGGCATCGCCCCGCGCAGGTCGTACGCCTCGATCCGCGTGCGATACGGCGCCCGCGCATCGGGCCCGGCCAGCAGCGCATCCCACGACGGCGCACCGCCCACCTGCGTCGCCAGGAACGACGCATCGGGCGACAACACCGGCAGCACCAGCCCATCAAACGGAATCTCGCCGATCGGCTTCAGCGCCACCGTCACCCGCGAACTCATCGTGCTCGCGTCCGTCGCCGGCCTCGCGATCGGGCCCTGACTCGCCGATCCCGCCGACCCCATCGGGCCAGAACTGGTCCGCGCCACCGCGCCCTCCGGCACGCGCGCCCGCGCCGGCTCACGCCTCTCGGTGACGCACCCCGCGCCGCACGAGACCGCAACCGCTGCAAAAACAAGAAACCCCACCGTCGCGCGTCGGGCGCCGGTGGGGCCTTGGTCTTGTCGTCGAACAACGTTCATCGCGTCGATCGCGCCTTATTCGTGATCGTGATCCGAGCCGTCCCCGTGATCATGATCCGCGTCCATCGCCTCCTCGGTCGGATGCGGCAGGCCCGCCTCCTCGAGAAGTCCGTTGATGTACTCGTGCTTCTTCTCGGGATCGACCGCGGGGTGCAGCCCGTTGTAGCGCACCACGCCCTTCGTGTCCACGATCGCCACATGCGGGATGCCGCGGATGCCGAAGTCCGGATTGAACACATTCTCCTCGGAATACACGATCGTCCAGGTGATCTCCTTCGCGTCGATGAAGCCCGGAGTCAGCTCAAACTCCTTCTCCGGAGCGCCCTCGCAGTCGGTCCGCTGCCCGTCAGCGCCGAAGAACGTCCCCTGCGGGCTCGTCACGCCCACCACCGCCACCGGGTAGCCCTCATAGTGGCTCACCAGATCGCGCACCTGCGGGAACGAACCGATGCACGGACCGCACCACGTCGCCCAGAAGTCCAGCACCACGACCTTGCCACGAAGATCGCTCATCGAGGTGATCGACGGATCGCTCGACCACAGGAATGTCAGCTGCGGCACCTCGTGATCGATCAGCATGCCACGCGCCGCCGCGCCGTCGAGGTACTTCAGCGAGTCCTTGAACCACTCGGCCATACGCTCGTCCTCGATCTGCGCAACCTTCGCCTTGCCGATCTCAACGAAGTGCGTGCGGATCTTCTCGCGACGCGCATCGTCCGCATCCGAAGTCTTGGCCGCCATAATCGCGTCCCACAAACCGCCGAACCCGACCGCCGCTTCCGGCGCGATCGACTCATCGATCGACTCCGCGAAGCTGAGCAGCGCGCCCTCCGAGCCCTTCAGCACCGGCTCCGGATTCTGACCGAGCGAGAACAGGAAGTTCTGCGCCATCGGGTCCGACATCACCTCCGAGAGATGCTTGTGCTCCAGCGCCGCCGTCAGAACCTTCACCGTATCGCGCGGATCCTGCGACTGATTGCCCGCGAACATCGCGCGGAGCATCGCGGCCTTCGCGCCCGTCGCCGTGTCCGGGTCGGCAAACGACTCCAGCCGCGTGAACGCATCACCCGTCCGGCCGGCGTACTCAAGAATGTTCTTCTCGTGCAGCTGCAGAATCTGATCCATGCTCAGCGTCGAGAAGTCGACGCCCGAGAGCGCATCATTCGCCAGCGCCTGAACGGTGGGCCAGTCGAGCGTGCCGGCCTCCATGCCCGCCTGGAACGCGTCCTGATAGACCGCGATCCGCTCTTCAATGTTGACAGGGGCGACGGTCTCCTGCGGGGCAGCGAGCACCGCGGGCGCGAGAGCGGACATGGCGACGAGCGTGAACATCAATCAATCTCCTGCAAGGCGCTCAGCGCGGACGATGTGCGCTGGCGAATGGTGTGTCTCAGGATTCTACCGCCGGGGACGCCCCGAGGTGGCGGGCCAGAAACTCCGTTTGCAGGTTCTTTGCCTCGTTCGACACCCTCCCGAAGCCGTAATGCTCATACGGCGCGCCCGTTTTTGGCCAGGTATGCATCTCGATCATCGCAGGATCGGCCCCCAACGCCCCGTACCGCTCCCGCAGCGCGCCGACGAACGACCGCATCGCCCCCACCGGAATCCACTCGTCCGCCTCCGAATGCAACGCCAGGAACGGAATCGCCGCCCAGTTCTCCAGATGCTCGATCGGGTTGAGCCGATCCGCCCACGGCTCCACGAAGAACGCCCGCCCACGCATCGGCGCAAAGTCACCCGTCGTCGCCTCCACCGCCACCGCCCGGAACCGATGAGGCCGGCACAGCCGCACCAGCGCCACGATCCCCCCCGCCGACATCCCCCCGATCGCCACGCGATCCAGATCAAACGCCCCGTTGAACTCCGGCGCGCTCAGCGCTGCAACCACGCCATCGATCTCACCCGCGCACTGCTCGGCAAGCATCAAGGTGTGGTCCGCTTGTTGATACGCCTCATCAAGGCGCTCGCCGTGCCCCGGCAGATCGATCGCGCACGCCGCGATCCCCGCGCGCTGCCAGCGCAGGTACCGGCCCGGATCCAGCTCCTTGTTCACCGTCCGCCCGTGCATCCACAGCACCACCGGACGCGCCGCCGGCCTCGCACCGGCATCCATCCAGCCCGCATCGGGATGCGCCAGAAGCGCCGGCACCCGCGCCCCCGATAAATGCCGGAACACGGTCTGCGACCGCAGCGCGTTGGGCAACCGCGCCAGCCGCTCCGCAACTTGTTCATCGCGCTGATCCGTCATGCGCGCACATACGGGTTGGAACGCTTCTCGCGCGCAATCGTCGTTTCCGGGCCGTGACCCGGCAGCACGCGCGTCCTGTCAGGGAGCGTGTACAGACGCTCACGAATCGAGGCCATCAGCGTCGGGCCGTCGCTCGTCGGAAAGTCAAACCGACCGATCGAGTTCGCAAACAAGGTGTCCCCAACGATCGCGGTATCGATGCAGTCAATCACGAATGTCACGCCCCCCGGCGAGTGCCCCGGCGTGTGCAATACCCGAATCCGCTCACCCGCGAACTCGATCTCCTGCCCGTCCCCCAGCGTCTCGTCCGCCGCATCCGCCGTGAACGGCTCGCCCATCGCCGCCGACAGATTCAGCACCGGATTATCCAGCCATCCGTGCTCCGCCTCGTGCAGCGCCACCGGCACGCCGGGGAACGCCCCCCGCAATGCCGCCAGCCCCAGGATGTGGTCGATGTGCGCGTGCGTCAGCAGAATCCGCGTCGGACGCAGCCCGAGCTCCCGAACACGCCCGATCATCGCCGACGCAGGGGCGCTGGCGTCAATCAGCAGGCATTCACTCCCCTCACCGGAATGGACGATGTAGCAGTTATTGGCGAACGCACCGACCGTCAGGGACTCGACCAGAATGTGCGGCGTCTCGGGCACGCGACAATGGTACGATTCCCCGATGGATCGTGCGGAGGAACGCAGATGATCATCCGAAACATCAACGCCGCCACCGAGAAGCCCGTCGCGATGGACGGCGCCAAGGGCGTCCAAATGGCCATGATGGTCGGACGCGACGACGGCGCCCCACACTTCGCCATGCGCGCTTTCCGCGTCGAGGGCGGCGGGCACACCCCGCGCCACGCCCACGACTACGAACACGAGGTCTTCATCGTCGAAGGCGAGGGCGAAGTCCTCCTCGACGGCGCGTACCGACCCATCCGCGCCGGCGATGTCCTCTATGTCCCCGCCGACTCCGAACACCAGTTCCGCACCGAGAGCGGCCTGCGATTCCTCTGCCTCGTGCCCGTCGAGCGAAACTGCGGCGGCGTGACCCCCGGCAGCTGATCTCCCCCGCTCTCCGCACCAAACGGAGCACCGACATGAACAACGACACCGACGCACCCACCAAGCCGAGCAACGCCAGCGCGGGCCTGCCATTCATCCTCTCGGTCGCGTGGCTCACGGCGCTCGCGGGCGTCGGCCTGTCGCTCATCGCCACCGCCGGCGAGTCCTCATCCCGGCTCACCGCAGGAATCGTCCTCGTCGCCGTCTCCTGCGCCGTCCTCCCCATCACGCTCATCGGCGCCTGGGCGATCCGTTCCCCCGCCGGCGGCATGGACCGCACGCTCTCCGATCTCGCCCACGCGCTCAACACCATGACGCAGGAAGCCGGGCTGAGCGAGGGAGCCAAGCGCGTCCTCCACCGCCGCCAGGAGCGCGAACTCCTCCGCCGCGCCATCGAGCAGGACATCCACGACGAAGACTGGGACGCCGCCATGGTCCTCGTCAAGGAACTCGCCGAGCGCTTCGGCTACCGCGCCGACGCCGAAGAATTCCGCGCACGCATCGAACGCGTCCGCGCCCAGAACCTCGACCGCATGGTCGTCGACAACCTCA
>CALFMQ010000324.1 GCA_937879825.1 uncultured Phycisphaerales bacterium | reverse complement strand
GCGACATTGAACGGAATTCCCATCGCCGAGCCCGCGACCATCGGGACGATCGCGATGATCGCCAGGAAGCCCGCGCCGACATAGGTAATGCGCTCCATCACCGCCTCGAGATATTCCGCGGTCCGCGGCCCCGGCCGCAATCCCGGGATGAACGATCCATGATCGCGCAACTGCTTGCTCATGTCCTCGGGATTGAACTGCACCGTCGTCCAGAAGTATGAGAAGAAGTACACCAGAATGATGTACAGCACCACATAAGGGAACTGATCACCGTGCATCGAGTCGGCAAGGAACTGGAATGTGTTGTGGAACCACCCGCCGGTCGCCTGGGTCGACTCTGCGATCGTCGCGAAGATCACTGACGGAAAGATCATGAGCGACGACGCGAAGATGATCGGCATCACGCCGCCGTGATTCACTCGGAGCGGCAGGTACGAGCGCTGCCCGCCGTACACCTTGCGCCCGCGGGTGTGCTTGGCCTGCTGCACCGGAATCCGGCGCTGCGCGACGGTCATCAGCACCGCGCCCGCTACGACGAACACGAATGACGCCGCCAGGAAGATCACCTCAAGCCAGCTCAGCGCCGGCTCGCCCGCGATCTTCTCGCCCCCCATCAGCGCCCGGAAGATGCCCAGGTCGCGCATCGGCGACTCGCCGATCACCCACTGGAACGCGCCGGGCATACCGGTGAGGATGCCAGCGGTGATGATAAGTGACACGCCGTTGCCGATGCCGTACTTGTCGATCTGCTCGCCGAGCCACATCAGGAAGATCGTGCCCGCGGTCATCGCGGTGATCGCCATCACCCACCACATCGGATTGTTCGTCCAGTTGGGGTAGATGAACCCTTGCGAGCGGAAGAGCGCGAGGTACCCGATGCCCTGAAGGATGCAGAGCGCGACCGTCACGTAGCGCGTCCACTCCTGAATCTGCTGGCGCCCCGACGGGCCCTCGTTCTGCTTCTTCTTGAGCGGCTCGTACGCCGACGAGAGCAGCTGGAAAATGATCGCCGCCGAGATGTACGGCATGATCCCCAGGCCGAAGATCGTCGACTGCTGGAGACTCCCGCCCGTAAAGATCGCGACGAATGACATCGATCGCTGCAGCGCGTTGCCCGCGGCCTGCGAAGCCATGCGCTCGGCGATCGACTCCTGCGAGATACCCGGAATCGGAATCCAGAACCCGATCCGATAGATCGCCAGCATCGCCAGTGTGAAGAGAATCTTATTCCGAAGGTCCGGAATCTTGAAGATATTGATCAGGGCCTGAATCATCGTGGGCTTCGTCGCTCCGCTGGCGTTTCCGAGCTCGTCAGTCTAGGCGCCCCGAACGCTCAACCTCAGTTGAACTTTTTGGCGGCGCGACGCTTGGGCTTCTTATTCAGATTCTTGGGCGTGTCGTCGCCCGAGTTCCGGTCGACGCCGCGGATCTGGTCACGCCGCGACCCGGTCTCGTTGACCGTTCCGCCCGCGTCCGTGATCGCCTTCTTCGCCGGGCCCGTGACGCGGGCCACATCGACGGTCAGCTTGGCCTTGAGCGCCTTGGAATCGCCCAGATCGCCGAGCACCTTCACAGGACGCTTGTCGTCGCGGATGAGCCCCGCCTTGGCGAGCGTCTCGGGCGACACCTTCCCGCCCTTGGCGAAGTCCGGGTGCGACACGATGTCGCAAAGGTTGACGATCCAGAACTGCGTCTTGAACTGCACGTTCGTGAATCCGCGCTTCGAGATACGACGGAAGAACGGCATCTGACCGCCCTCGAACTGCAGTCGAGCGCTGAAGCCCGAGCGGCTTCGCGCACCCTTATGGCCGCGACCCGAGGTCTTGCCCAGCCCCGAACCGGGGCCGCGCCCGACGCGCTTGCGCGCCTTGTATTTGCCGGCCATCGCGGTGATGTCATGAATCATCATGGCTTCGTACTCTCGTGCTATCCGCCACTCGGTCGTCCGACCGATGCGGTGTTATCGTTCTTACTGTCCCGTCCGATTACGCGCCGGCTTCTTCGCTCTTGGCCATCGGCTTGGCGCTCGAACCGCCGCGCCCCAGCATGTCGTCAACCTTGGTCTTCTCGATCCTGACCGCGCGGGCCCGGGAGAAGTGCTCCGCGTTGCGGAGCATCCGCAGGCCCTCGATCGTCGCCTTGGCGACATTCCGCTTGTTCGTCGAGCCGTAGCACTTGGTCAGGCAATCGGTCACGCCGACCGCCTCAAGCACCGCGCGCACCGTGCCGCCCGCGACGACACCCGTACCGGGCGACGCCGGGATGAGGCGCACCTTGGAAGCGCCGAAGGTGCCCTCGACCTCGTGCGGAATCGTCCCGCCGTGAAGCGTCACACGCTTGAGGTTCTTCTTCGCGTCCTTCTCGGCTTTCTCGATGGCCTGCGGCACCTGGTTCGCCTTGGCGTACCCAAGCCCGACCGTCCCGTGACGGTCGCCCATCACAACCATCGAGCCGAAGCTGAACCGGCGGCCGCCAGCGACAGTCGCCGCGCTGCGGAAGACACCGATCGTGGTCGACTCAAGCCCTGATTTCTCTTCCATCATCTCGGCCATTGCTATTCGCTTCCTCCGCGGCTCGGTCGCCGCGTGCAATCATCCATTCTCACTCTTCAGAACTCGAGGCCGCCCTTGCGTGCCGCATCTGCCAGCGCCTTGACGCGCCCGTGATAGCGGAACCCGCAACGATCGAACGCCACCTGCTTGATGCCCGCGCCCGCGGCCTTCTTGGCGATCGACTCGCCGATGGCGGCCGCCGCCGCGGAGTTGCCCGTCTTGCCCATCGAAACGCCCTTGTCGCGCGTCGACGCCGAGACGATTGTCTTCCCCGACAGGTCGTCGATGATCTGCGCGTACATGTGGTTGAGCGACTTGTAGATGCTCAACCGGGGACGCGAGGGCGTGCCCGAAACACTCGCGCGGACGCGCTTGCGACGCCGAATCTGGCGGAGTGCTTTGCCTTTCTGCTTATCCATCGTCCACTACTCCTGCGATCAACTCGCGCGTCAGGCGCCGAACGCCTTGCCGGCCTTGCGACGAACAACCTCGTCCGAATACTTGATGCCCTTGCCGTTGTACGGCTCCGGCTTGCGGATCGACCGAACGACCGAAGCAAACTGCCCGACCTTCTGCCGATCGATCCCCTTCACCGTCACCATGTTCTTCTCGACCGTCACGTTCACGCCCGCCGGCACCGGGACCTCGATGGTGTTGGCGAATCCCGCCTTCACCTTGAGCTTCTGGCCCGCCAACTCGGCGGTGTACCCGACGCCAACGACTTCGAGCTTCTTCTCGAATCCGGCCGTCACGCCGGTGATCATGTTCGCCAGCACAGCGCGGGTCGTACCCCAATGAGCGCGAACGGACTTGATGGCCTCGTCCTTCTCATCGATCGAGACCGAGAGCGTGCGATCGCCTTCATTCCAGGCGACGCTCACCTCCGGGCGGTGCTCGTACGAGAGCGACTTATCGCCATTGGCGATCTTCACCGTGCGACCATTGATCGCGACGCTGACCTTCGCCGGGACGGGAACTGGCTTCTTTCCGAGTCGAGACATTGCGAAACCTCATAACCGCGGCACGCCGCGGATCAATCCTCAATACACCGTGGCGAGCAACTCGCCGCCGATCCGTTCCTCGCGGCACCTGCGATCCGACTTCACACCCTGCGAGGTCGACACGATCGACACGCCCAAGCCCTGGAGCGGGGACGGGATGTCCTCGACATTCCGGTAGTCGCGGCACCCCGGCTTCGACTCACGCTTGATCGAGTGAATCACCGGATCACCCGTCGGCGAGTAGCGAAGACGCACGCGGATCAGGCCCTGACGCCCGTCCTCGATCACATCGAATCCCTCGATGTAGCCCTCTTCCTGAAGGATCTGCGCAATCCCGCGGCAAACCTTGCTGTTGAGCACATTCGTGCTCTTGGCGCGGTTGCGGACCGCGTTGCGGATCCGGGTCAACATGTCGGCGACGGAGTCGTTGAATGCCATGGCCCTGCCGTATCTCCTGCTCGTCGGGCGCACGCCCGATTGCGAATCGTTCTCTCTACCTGCTCACCAAGACGCCTTGCGCATCCCCGGAATCTTCCCCTCAAGCGCCAGCTTGCGGAGCATGATCCGGCTGATGCGGAACTTGCGGTACACGCCACGCGACCGGCCCGTCAGCTCGCACCGACGAACCGTACGCGACGAATACTTCGGCGTCCGATTGCTCTTTGCCACTTGTGCCTTGGTTGCCATTAGTTCTTCTTCTCCGGCTTGCGGAAGGGGAATCCGAGCTCTTCAAGCACGAACCGGCTCTTCTCCGGGCTCGAGTTGCTGAAGACAATGTTGATATTCATCCCGTGCGTGAAGGTCACGTGGGCCATGTCGATCTCGGGGAACACGCCCTGCTCGGTCAGGCCCATCGAGTAGTTGCCGCTCTTGTCGAACGACTTGTCGCTCAACCCGCGGAAGTCGCGGATACGCGGCGTCGCCAGGTTGATCAGGCGGTCGAGGAAGTACCACATCCGCTCGCGACGCATCGTCACCATCGCCGACGAGGGCATGCCCTCGCGCAGCTTGAAGTTCGACACGCTCTTTTTCGCGTTGATCATGATGGGCTTCTGACCCGTGATCTTGTTGAGCGTATCGAGCACGGTGTCGCGAACATTCTGGGGGAGCTTCGCCCCGTCCAGGTGACGGCCCACGTTCACATTCACGATGATCTTCTCGATCGACGGGCGGCTCATCGGGTTCTCGAGCGAGAACTTCTCCGCCACTTTCGATGAGACCTCACCGTTGAACTTGTCGCGCAGTCGCGGCGGGACCGCGGGACCCGTGTCCGCCGGCGCCTCGCCACCCTTGCCTTTGCTCTTGTCCTTAGCCATCTTCAACGCTCACTCGTAAGCCGCGGCGATCATCCCCGCGGCGGGTTCTGTTCCGACTTACTTCTTCTTCTTGCCCTTGGCCGACGCCGAACGAACGACGCCCAGCTCCTTGCCGCCCTTCGCCGCGACACGCACCTTCGAGCCATCCTTCTTGGTCTCGAAGCGCACCCGCGATCCCTTGCCGTCAACCACCGGGCTCACGTTCGAGATGTGGAACGAGCGGTCGAGCTCGACACGGCCACCCTCGGGGTTAAGCCGCGTCGGGCGGATGTTCTTGGTGATGCCCGCGATGCCGGATCCGTGGACGATCACGCGGTCATTCTTGGTATCGACGCGCACGATCGTGCCGGTCTTGCCCCGGTACTCGCCCGCGGTGATGACCACCTCGTCGCCTTTCACTACATGCTTGGGCATGTCAGATCACCTCCGTCGCAAGCGACACAATCTTCATGTAGCCGCAGTCGCGCAGCTCGCGGGCCACCGCCCCGAACACGCGCGTCCCACGCGGGTTGCCGTCAGGATTGATCAGCACCACCGCCGTGCGGTCGAACTTCACATACGAGCCGTCGGCGCGCCGCGTGGGGAACGCCGTCCGGACGACGACACCCTTGACGACATCGCCCGACTTCACATCCGAACCGGGGAGCGCCTTCTTGACGGAGCAGACGACCTTGTCGCCCACGCCCGCCGTCCGGCGCGTGAACCTGCCGCGCGACGTCGAACCGCCCAGCACGCGGATCACCATCGCCTCCTTGGCGCCCGAGTTGTCCGCGACATCGACGCGAGTTTCTTGCTGAATCATGGCTCAAATACCTCTCGGTCGGCCCGTGCCGACCGTCAAATCACGCGTTATCCCGCGGGGCCTTGTCGACAATCCGAACAAGACGCCACCGCTTCGTCTTGCTCATCGGGCGGCACTGCGCGATCTCGACGCGGTCGCCCAACGCCGACTCGTTGTGCTCGTCGTGGACCGCCAGGATCGTCCGGCGGCTCACGAACTTCCCGTACTTCGGGTGCTTGGCGCGGTACGAGACCACGACCTTGCGCGTCTTGTCCGTCTTGGCGGACTCCACGACGCCGATCTGCGTGCTCGTCACCTTCTTCTCTGCGGTCTCAGTCGGGCTCATGCGCTCGCCTTCTTCTTATTCAACCGCGCCGTGCGCTCGGTCTTGAGCCGCGCGATGTCCTTACGAATCTTCCTGAACTGCGAAGGGTCCTCGATCTTCTCCGTCACCGTCTGCACGCGCAGGTCGTACAACTTGCGCTGCAAACGCGAGACCTCGACATCGATCTCCTCGCCCGTCAACTTCCGGACCTCTGCTGCCTTCATGCCCGGCTCCTCAAACCTCAAGCCGACGCCCGACGAATCGGCAGCGGATCGGCATCTTCATCGCGACTCGGACCATCGTCTGACGCGCCACATCCTCGGGCACGCCGGCGATCTCAAAGAGCATCGTCCCCGGGCGGACACGCGCCGCCCAGTAATCAACTTCCGCCTTGCCCGTACCCATTCGGGTCTCGAGGGGCTTCTTCGAAATGGGCTTGTCAGGGAACACCCGGATATACACCCGGCCCTGACGCTTCAGATAGTGCTGCGCCGCGATACGACCGGCCTCGATCTGACGAGCCGTCAACCAGCAACCGGACAACGCCTGCAGCCCGAACTCGCCGAACGCGACATAGTTCGCTTTCGTCGCCTTGCGGTCGCGGACGCGACGCATCTCCTTGCGGTATTTCACCCTCTTGGGCATCCGGGGCATCTGTCAGCCCATCCTTCCTCATCCCGCCGACACTCGCGCGGGGGTGTTCTTCATCAATCCTTGCAACGCACTCGAACTCAGTGGCGGCCGCGGGCACGCGGGCGGGCGCCCGCCGCGCGGCTCTGCGTCTCTTCGTCCACTTCCGTCGAGTACTCACCCTTGTAGATCCAAACCTTCACGCCGATCGCGCCATAGGTCGTAAACGCCTCGGCGAACCCGTAGTCGATGTTCGCCTGCAACGACGACAGCGGCATCGAGCCCAGACGCGTATCGAGCGTCCGGCTCATTTCCGCGCCGCCCAACCGGCCGGCCAGCAGGATGCGCACACCCTTGCCACCCGCCTGCATCGTCGCCTCCGAACGCATCTTCACGACGCGGCGGAAGCTCGAACGCTTCTTGAGCTGCTCCGCGACGCCCTCAGCGACCAACTGAGCGTCCAGATCGGGGTTCTTGATCTCGATGATGTTGATCGAGACCTTGCGCCCCGTCATGTACTCCAGTTCCTGCTGCAGGCGATCGACCTCGGCGCCCTTCGGCCCGATGACCAGGCCGGGACGCGCCGTCTTGACGATCACCTTCAGCTCTTCGCGGGTGCGCTCGATGTGGATGTCGGACACCGCCGCGAACGGGGGCGTCCGGTTCAGACGCTTGTCCACGAACTGGCGGATCTTGTAGTCCTCGACGAGCAGCTCGCCGTACAGCGCCTTGGGGGCGTACCACCGGCTCTTGTGCGCTTCGGTGATCCCGACACGCAGACCGAATGGATGAGTCTTCTGTCCCATCAGGCACGCTCCTCAAGTCCGATGGTGATGTGGCTTGTGATCTTCTCGATGCGGTGCGCACGACCGCGGTCCTTGGGCTGGAAGCGTTTGATGATGACGCCCTTGTCCACGCGGGACTCAGCGACCACCAGATGATCGGGCGAAGCGTCGTACGACTGCGCCTCGGCGAGCGCCGCCTCCAGCGCCTTGCCCACCATCACCGAGGCACGCTTGGGCGAGAACGCCAGCAGCGCCTGTGCCTCGGCGACCGAGCGACCCCGGATCAACTCGGCGACCAGGCCCGCCTTGCGCGGCGACGACCTCGAGAAACGGAACACGCTCGTGTACCGCGCGATCTGGCTCGGCGAACAACCAAGCACGCCCGCCATCGCCTCGATGTCCTTCGCCTTGGCGCGCGGGTGATCGCGACCGGCCATCCAGTTGCGGACCTTCGCCTGCGCCAGTTCCTTTTGCTTCCGACGGCCAGAGTCCGCCGGGAGCGACTACGCCAGTTGCACGACCGAAATACCGGCCTGCTCGGCGAGTGTCTTCAAGTTCTTCGAGTGAATTCTCACGACTCGTATCCTCTACCCGCGCTCACGCGCGGCGTTCATTAGCCCTTAGCGCCGCCCTTGATGCCTTCCTTCTTGTTCGTGTGACCGCGGAAGGTCCGCGTCAGAGCGAACTCGCCCAGCTTGTGGCCCACCATGTCCTCGGTCACGAACACATCCGTGAAACTGCGGCCGTTGTGGACCTGGAATGTCGTGCCCACAAACTCGGGAACGATCGTGCAGGTGCGCGACCATGTCTTGATGGGGCTGCGCTTGCCGCCCTCGGTCTGCTTCTGCACCTTCATGTAAAGCCGCTCGTCAACGAACGGGCCCTTCTTGAGTGATCGAGACATCGCTGGTCCTCCCGTGCCGGATTACTTGAGCTGGCCGAAGCGCTTGCTGCGCCGGCGACGGATGATGAGTTTCGACGAGTGCTGCTTCCGATTACGCGTGCCGCCACCCTTGGAGAACACGCCCGACTTGCTGACCGGGGCGCGGTTGCCCTTGGAGCGACCCTCGCCGCCGCCCAGCGGGTGCGTGTCGTGGTCCATCGCGACGCCGCGCGTCTTGGGACGGCGACCCAGGTGCCGCGAGAGACCCGCCTTGCCGAGCGTCCGCTGCGAGTGGTCCAGGTTCCCGACCTGGCCGATCGTCGCGCGGCACTCGGACAACACGCGCCGGATTTCGCCCGACGGCAACACGAGCGTCGCGTACCGCCCTTCCTTGTTCGACAGCCGCGCGTAGGTACCGGCGCTGCGGCAGATCTGGGCGCCCTTGCCGGGCGTCATCTCGATGCAATGCACATCAAGACCCGTGGGGATGTCCTTGATCCGCATGCAGTTGCCGACATTCGCGTCGATCGTCTCGTCCGCGGTCAACACCGTATCGCCGTCGGTCAGGCCCTTGGGCGCGATGATGTAACGCTTGACGCCGTCTTCGTACTGAATGAGCGCCAGGTGCGCCGAGCGATTGGGGTCGTACTCGATCCCGATGACGGTGCCCTTGATGCCCACGCGATCAGCGCGCTTGAAATCGATTTTGCGGTACATCCGCTTGTGACCGCCGCCGCGACCGCGAACGGTGATCTTGCCGTGATGATTGCGCCCGCCGGTCTTGACGAGCGGCGCGATCAGCGACTTCTCGGGGCGGTTCTTGGTCACCTCAGCGTGGAGATTGACCGAGGCATTCCGCCGCCCGGCGCTGGTTGGTCTGTAGATGCGAATAGGCATCGGAAACTACTCCCTGAGGTCAGAACAACTCGATGGTGTCATCGGGGTGAATGCGAACAAACGCGTGCTTGCGGACCGGCTCGTTGATCACGCCGAACCGGGTCCGACGCGATCCGCCCTTGCGATTCTGCGTCGAAACGCCGAGCACGCGGACCTTGTACAGGTCCTCGACCGCCCGCTTGATGTCGTCCTTGCGCGCCTTGCGATCAACAAGGAACGCGTACCGATTGAACTCGCCCGACGCGTAGGTCGACTTCTCAGTCACGAGCGGGCGCTTGATCACGAAGTGAGAGTCCATCACGCACCCGCCTTCCCGGCCTTGGCCGACTTCCCGGTCTGCGCGCTCGGGCCGCTAATCCACGCCTCGAGATCGCTCTTGGAGATCACCACATACCGGTGGTTGAGCATGTTGAAGCAGGTCAGCGCGTCGGCCGGGCACACCGTGACATGCTCGATGTTCCGCGCGCCGAGGCGAACGTTCGCGTTGTCCGCCTGCACCGCGATCAGGCAGGTGCGGTCCACACCCATCGCCTCGAGCATCTGGCGGACATCCTTGGTCTTGGGCGCCTTGAGCGACAAATTGTCGATCACGCGCACTTCGTTGTCCATCAGCTTGGCGAGCAGCGCGTTGCGGTTCGCCTTCCGCCGCATCTTGATGGGCATATCCAGGCGGAACTCTTCACGCGTCTTCTTCTTGGCAAAGGCGCGGCCGCCGCCGCGACGGATATTCGCTCGCAGCGACCCCGCACGGGCGTTGCCCGTGCCCTTCTGGCGGTACAGCTTGCGGGTGGAGCCCTCAACGCCCGAGCGGCTCTTCGTGCGCGCCGAACCCTGACGCTGATTCGCGTGGTAGCGCACATACGCCTGCTTGATCAGGGCGGGATTGATCTCGCCGCCCAAGGCCTGCTCATCGACATCCATCGTGCCGACCTGCTTGCCCTGCATATTCAGTACGGGGACTTGCATGTCCTTAAGTCCTTTCCGTCATCGCCTGGCGGTCGCCCGCCTCTTTCCGCCTCGCCCGTGTACCCCCAATCACAAACGGGGGCTTCCGGGGTCAACTCGGCGATCAGTCTTCCTTGTCTCCGCCCGGAGGTATCCGACGCTCGCCGGACCTGCCGGGCACGACGCTCACTCGGCGCCGCTGCCATCCTTCAATCATTCAAACTCAGGCCATCGATTCCTTCTGACGATCGCCCTTGCTCTTGTACAAACGGGTCGGGGTCCGAATCTCCACGAGCGACTTGTTCGCACCGGGAACCGAGCCCTTCACCAACAACAAGTTCCGTTCCGCGTCCACGCGCACCACACCGAGCGAACGCACCGTGACGCGCTCATCGCCCATGTGGCCCGCCATGCGCTTGCCCTTCTTGGGCTTGGGGCCGGTACCGCGGTTCGTCGCGTGACCGCCGATCGAACCCGGCGAGCGGTGCTTGCGTTCGACGCCGTGGCTCGCGGGCTGACCCTTGAAGTTGTGACGCTTCATGGTGCCCTGGAAGCCCTTGCCCTTGCTCGTGCCCGACACATCGACGTACGCGTGCTTCGCGAACTGCTCGACCGTTAACGCCTGCCCGAGCTTGAACTCCCCGGCCTCCTTCTCATCCACGCGGAACTCCACGTGGTGACGCTTGGGGCCGGTCCCCGCCTTCCCGTCGTGACCGATCATCGGCATCGTCGAGCGGCGCGGCTTCACATCATCGAACCCGATCTGAACCGCGGAATACCCGTCTTTCGCAACGGTCTTGATCTGCGTCACGACGCACGGCCCGACCTCGATCACCGTCACGGGCATAGAGACACCCTCGTCCGAAAAGACGCGTGTCATGCCGAGTTTCGTGCCTAGAAGTTTCAGCGCCATCTCGCAAACCTTTCGGGCCGCCCGCGGGTCCGCGGTCGGTATTGGCCGGGCATTCACCGGCGGCTCGTGCATCCGCCCCGCACACAGGGACGCCGCAGAGGAACCATTTGTTGTCCTAACGAAAAACCCGGCCGCTCCTTCGAGCGCCCGGGCCTTGCTATGCCTTGATCTTGATGAACACACCCGCGGGAACGACGAGTCGATTCAGCGCCTCGACCGTGCGCGCGTTGGGTTCCGTGATGTCAATGATTCGTTTGTGCGTGCGGATCTCGAACTGCTCGCGGGACTTCTTGTCGATGAACGGCGAACGGAGAACGGTGTAACGCTCAACGCGCGTCGGCAGCGGAACAGGACCCGCAACCTTCGCGCTCGTGCGCTTGGCGTGCTCGACAATCTCGCGCGCCGAGGCGTCCAACGCCTGGTGGTCGTACGCTTCCATCCGGATTCGAATCTTGCCACCGCTCATGCTTGACCCTTGCGCAACGCGAAACCTGCAAACCAGTCCGAAACACATTCCCGTCCGCGAGAAACTCCCGCCGACGACAAACCACTCAAACACCCGGCTCCATCCGGGGGCCGCAACACGCTCCCGGAACTTCCGGCAGGATCGCGGTACAAACCTTCTCGGGGCGGGATAGAGGCCCACCAAAGCCCCCATCCCATGGGGCGAGCCGCAGAGGATACGCAGATTCACAACGCTGTCAACTCAACCACCTCTCCGGCCCCCTCCCGGACCCCCCATCACCCCGCCCGACGCCTCGGCGATCGCTCGCCTCAAGTCGCCTCGCTGAACCGTCGATGCTCTCCCGGAACACTCGACGGTTATAGGATCAACCCATGAAGACCCAACTCGTACTCGCCGCCGTGATTGTTAGCATTATGATCGGTATTCCGAGCCCGGAGCCGGCCACCGCGCGGCCGCAGCCCGAGGCGGCCCCCGATCAGACCGCCATGATCCCCCTCTCCGACACCCCCTACGACGCCCCCGCCCTCGGGCTCTCGATCTATCTCCCGGAAGACTCGGTCGTCACGAGCCAGGCCGTCACCGTCGGCACCGGTCGCCTGACCGTCCAGCCGCGCGACACGGAATGGCTCCTCCAGATCTACAACCAGCGCTCAACCAACAAGTCGCTCACACTCGAAGAGGTCCTCGACTCCATCATTGAACAACGCCAGAAGGCGGAGGCCAACGCCCCCAACGCCTTCCGGATCGTCGACCCCAAAACGCAGAAGCCCGTGGTCGTCACCTCGCAGCCCTTCGAGCGCTCCGACCACATCTCCATCAACAACACGCCCGCCGCCCGCGTCTACATGGGCTTCCGGCACCTCAACTCCAAGAAGGGCGTGCAGCCCGTCACCGGATACACCGTGTTCCACACAGCGCCCGGCGAGTTCGTCATCGCCCAGTTCGACACGCCCGACGAGGCGTTCGACCGCACCCGCCGGACCTACGAGACCATCCTCGCGACCGCTTCCTTCACGGATATGTCCAGCATTCAGGCCGAGCGTGCCGCGGCCGTGCTCACTGGCATCCAACTCCTCGACTCCATCTCAAACGACGACATCGACGCCGTCCTCAAGGACCTCTCGCCCGTCTTCGTGCGCCTCTACGAGCCATCAACCACCGGCCGCGCCGAGGACGACACCGAAGTCGCCTGGCAGCGCGTCGAGATCCGCAAAGGACAACTCGGCGAACTCAACCCGCGCAAGCGCGCTGTCAACTTCACCCCCACCGAGCGCGAGTACGGCTATGTGGCGCTCATCACCGCAGCTTTCGTCTCGCCGGACGGGTCAACCGTCCAGATGGACGCCCGCTACTTCCTCTCCCTCGATCGCAACGCCGAAACGTGGTTCATCCAGAATGTCATCCGGACCGCCGAGGGCGTCGATGGCCGACCTCCCGAGACAACCACCGTCGAGCAGACCGTCGTTCGCGAAGGCACACGCCTTACCGCGAGCGTCCTGGCTCCCGGCGGCGACCCATCGGTGACGGAGTTCAATCTGCCCGACGAGGGCTACATCTCCAAAGTGGAACTTCTGCTCCTCTCGCGCCTCGTCGCCGCACGCGACCTCTCTGGCGTCTTCGGCTTCTACACCTACGACTCCCGCCTGGATCAGGTCGTGCTCCGACGAGACATCTTCAAGAAGACCGAACTCGGCACATGGTCAGCGCGCAGCCGCGACACCGAGAACGCCCGCGACGCCGTCACCGATTATGACACATCGGGCCAGCTCATCCGCCAACGCCTCCCCGAGGGGCGCATCGCCGAACCCATCGACCCCGCGCGGCTGCTCCGAATCTGGCAGGACAAAGGGCTGACGCGCTAGCCGACCTCACGCATCGGGCGCCGGCTCCACGACTCCGTCTGCCGGCTCGCTCATCGCATCGTCTGGCTCGGTCAACTCCTCGCCATCGGACGAAATGCCGTCGTAGAACTCGGCGATCGAGGTAAACACTTCTCGCGAAGCGCCGCTCCCGGCGCCGCGGTACGACCCCGAGGCCCGCTGCGCGCTCTGCGTGAACACACCCGAGGCCTCATTGGCGAGCGACTCATACTTCTCGCGTGCTTGCGTGTAGCGATCACGCCCCGCCAGAGACGGCTTGACCGTCTCGATCTCGCGCACGATCCCGGCCAGGTGCCCCATCGCCTCGGCGTGCGACTGCGCCAGCGCCGCCATCGACGCCGCGATCGACCCCGAGACCAGCTGCTGCATCGACCGGTCATTCGCGTCGCGCGCCCGGCCCGCGTCACCGATCGCACCGTTGTACTTGCTCATCGCCGACTCGTACGCCGAAACCAGATCTTCATCGACGAGCGCCACCAGCGCCTCGAACCGGCGCGCCACCTCGGTGCCCGCCTCGTTCGCCTGCTTCCGAGCCGACTCCGAAAGCCGCGTCAACTCCTGGTCCATCTCGCGGATCGTCGTCCGCGACATCGCGATTCGATCCAGCTGCCGCTGCAAACGGGCGATCTCGTCCTGCGCACCCTCCGCGATCGGTGTCACGCGATCGATCTCGATCTGAGTCTCGGCCATCTGCCGTTCAAACTCCGCCGCCGCGATCAGGTGATCCTTCGCCTCTTCGATCATCGCGGCACGCGATCCGGTCCCCTCCGCGAGCGACTCAACCCGGAGCCGCGCCGCGTGGTCACGCTCGACCTTCGCCTGCGCCTCCAACGCCGCCGCTTCACCGACCAGCTCCGCGAGCTCCTGCTCAGCGCCCGCCAGAGTCTTGCGGGTCTGCGCCATTCTGGTCTCAATCAAGAGCGTCTGGTCATCGAGACTCGACAAATCCTCCGAAGGCGAGCGCCCGAGCATCGAGTCCGCCAGCGCGTGTTGCGTCGTATAAAGGTCCAGCGCCGAGCGCACGAGCGAGCCGGCGCGGGTCACATCCGCGATCTTGGCGCGGACATGGTCGCTCTCGATCTCCGCCAGTCCCGCCTTCGCGTTCGCGCCGATCAGGGCGAGCGTCGATTGCTGCGCTTCGGTCGCGCCCTTCGACAACTCCTGAACCTTGGCGATCATCTCGTTGTACACCCTCGTCCGATGCCCCTCGGGCGCCGGCGCACCGCCGGCCGTGTGCATCGCCTCGAGACGCGTCTGGAGGAGT
Source organism: uncultured Phycisphaerales bacterium (assembly GCA_937879825.1). Taxonomy (GTDB): domain Bacteria; phylum Planctomycetota; class Phycisphaerae; order Phycisphaerales; family UBA1924; genus JACKHC01. The sequence continues at coordinate 2,308 of CALFMQ010000324.1, read as the reverse complement.
TCCACCTCCGACGCCAGATGGTCAGACCCGCCGTCGCACCCGCCCAAGGTCACCACGGCCACCACCCACCCGGCTCCCGCCGTCCGGGTCAGCCGCCGTGGATTAACGCGATCTCTCAGCAAGTGCTTCACTACGGGTCTCCATCAAATCGCTGTCCGATGCCGCCGCCGTCCGCCATCCCTCGATAGCGTCCGACGCACAATCGGGCCGGGCAGTCTATCACCCCATCCGCGAGCCGCAGCCTCAGGGCCCGCCCCCACCATTCGACGCTTCGGCCCCCTCCGGTTCCCCCCCACCCGACGGGTCGTACTCGATCGGATACTCGGGCCGGGGGCGATAGAGCGACCGCACCCACTCGATCCCGGCGCGGAATCCCCGATCCCGCCGGTTCCGGAACACCGGACGCCACCCGCGCACATCGGGATGCCCGCTCGCGGCTTCCGTCCTGGGCAGCCCCATCTCGAACAGCGCCGATGCCTCCGGATCCGCCTCGTTCACCAATGGCCGCCCATCGCTCAGCACAAACTCGTTCACAATCAGAAAGTTCGTGTACACCGCTTCCGCCCCGCCCGCACGGTCCTTTACAAGCCGGAACGCGCCGGCGTCGGTCCCCGAATGACACCGCGCACACGCGTTCACCAGCCAGCGCGTCTGCACATCATCGCGGAATCGAACGAAGGTCTCCGGATCGCCATCTACGCGGACCTCACCGTACAACTCCCGCGCACGCAGCCGGAACATGATGTCCAGAATCTTCCATTCCGGCAGCTTCCGGAACTCCTCCCGCCCGCGCTCCGTCGAAGGGATGAACGGGCTCTCCTTGTAGGCGTCCATCAAACGATCGACCGTCTCGGGGCCGATGTGAATCGCCGGCGGATTCGTCAGATCGATCTCGTACACGCGCAGGAGATTGATCTGATCATCCGTCAAAACGGGCACCTTCTCCCGCGCCGCAACCGGCGCGCGCACATCGCGACGAACAACGGGCTCCGGCTCTTCCCTCGGCTGCCGCAGCGCATCGCGAGCGGCAATCAACGACTCCACCACACCCAGCAACCGCGAAGCACGACCATGGCTCGGCTCGAGCTCAAGCACACCGCGCAACTCGCCCGCCGACTCGTCAAACAACCCCTCGACCCGCATCCACTCCGCAAGCCGAACCCGCGCCGTCAGATCGCGATCATCGATCTGTCCGCGCATCATCGCCGCACGTTCCGAAGCCGGGATCATCACCACAACCCGCTCGATCGACCGATCGGGCCAGGTCGTCTCCACGCCACCGATCCGCACGGTGAGCGTCTCGTCGGTCCGCCGCAGAAAGGTCGCTCGCATCGGGTCCCGCCCGCGGAAGTACACCTCCACCGGATCCCCCTCCCGTGCCTCGAACCCGGGCGGCCGCACCTCGGGGACCATCGGAAGACCGGACGCATCGAGCGGATACCCGAGCGGCTCGTCACCGGCCAGTTCACCGTCTTGTGCGAACAGCGTCGCCACCTGTCCGGGTCCGAATAACAGCGTGCCGATCAAGACCGCAATCCGAGCCCTTGGAGCCCCGGTGCAAGCGGATTGGTGTTCCCGGCCGGTATTCACCACGAGGCCCACCCTTTCACAAGAGTCATTCTGCCGGTTCTCGGCACATGCCGCCACCCGATTCGACCTCATCGACCCCCGATTGGACGCCGCCACGGGGGTCGGGGCTCCCCATCTTCACGATTTTTTGCACCCGGCGCTTTCACCTGACCGAGACCGCGTGCTATACTGCTAGCGACGTGTTTCTTCCCTCCTACCCACTGTACTTCCCCCGGTACGGTGGGTCTTTTTATGCGCCCAGATCCCGCGCATGACGCGGCACGATCTTGGCACCCTTTTTCAAGCCCAGCACCGCCAGCGATGAATGCCTGCCGCATTCGGGGCATTTCACTTCGTTGTTCTCAACGGTCAGCCCCACCAGCGAGTACACGCAGTACGGGCATCGCCTCTGCATGTGCCGTCGCGACACGAGTTCCAGCGCCGCCAGTTCCGCGCCGTCGGCGAGCAGGAATGCGGGCGTGAACCGAAACCGCCAACCCCGCACCTGCACCTCGATGTGAAGCTTCTCGCCTTCCTCCGACGCGAGTTCGAAGAAATGGCTCGACCCGCCGACCCAGAATCCCATCGACTTGTGCGAAACGACCCGCCCGTCGACGAGCACAAGATGATCGCCGAAGTCGCCCTCGCGCACCTCCAGCACCCGGCCAAGTAGATCGAACCGCGCGAACCGCACGATTACGACTCCTTGCTCTCGCGTAGCTTCGCGAGCACCGAGAAA
>CALFMQ010000323.1 GCA_937879825.1 uncultured Phycisphaerales bacterium | reverse complement strand
GACGAATCAGCGTCGGCACATCGCCCCGCGACATGAGCTCGGTCACCTGCTCGAGTTTGCCGCCCGGCATGTGGTAATCCCGCTCGAACTCTTGGCCATCCGCGATCACGGCCGGCGAGCCGAAGATCGTGATCCCCGCGTCATCACTCGGCGCAGACTGCGCGAAGCCCCGCATCGGCACGCCGCCGACAACCGCCGCCCCGCCGAGTCCGCGAGCCGAGGGCGCACGCGCGTCCCCGCGCGCCGCGTATTCCTGAATCATCGCCTCCAGCGCACGCATCCGCGCTTCGACCTCGCGGAACTGCTCCATCAGGGCGCCGGCGCGCTCGTCCTGCCCGCCGCCCATGAAGCGCTCGAAGGTCGACAATCCCGGCGGCGCGGGCGTCTCGGGGTCGGCGTACTCGAAGTACACCGCAGCCGGCGCCTCCGCGTCCTCGCACTCGGGCGGGCACGCCAGCGCCGGGGCAATCAGCGCCCCGATCGAAGCCGCCGCCAGCGCCGCAGCGCTCCCGAAGACCGAAAGCCGCGGGCTCTTGTTCGTTGTCATCACCATGGTGATTCTCCTCGAAAATCGCGCTACCCCGGAAGACGCCATGCCCAACGCGGGCGCTTGCGTCAGAGGAGGCGAAGATGTCAGGAATGTCCGCACACGCAACAATGACTCGGCGTACACACGCCGCGTCCGTGGCATCGTCGATACAACCCACGCGTCGCACGCCATGTCCGCCTCCTCGCGGATTCGACGCCCCGCCCACCACGACACCGGGTGCCACCAATACACGCACGAGATCACCAGCTGCGCCCAGCACACCCAGTGGTCACGCCGGCGCAGGTGCGCCAACTCGTGCGTCAGAATCGCCCGCCGCGCGTCCGCGCCCATGCCGAACCACAGCGCGCGAGGCACAACAATCGTCGCGCGACGCCCCAGGCACACCATCGGCGTCACGACCCGATCCACCACCACCATCCGCGGCACGCGCCGCACCCCCAGCAACTCGCACAACTCCGCGACCATCCGCGCATCCCGATCCGTCACCGCCTGCCCGCCGCGAATCAGGCGGACAAGGCCCAGGATGCGCAGCCCAACCGTCAGGACGACAACGCCCGCCCCGCCCACCCAGACCCACACCGGGACGCGCGGCGCGCTCATCGCCGCATCACGCACGCCGCCGCCCCAATCAGCCCACACACGCGCCCACGCCGACGCCCGATCGAGGAGCCCCGCCGCGAGCGGGACCTCCGCGCCGCCGTGGCCACGACCGCCCCCGAGCGCTCCCTCGTCCGCCGAAACAACTTCCCGGAAGGGCGGCAACGGAGCGCTCCAGACGCTATCCACAACGGGCAACAGTTCACCCGAATACGCAGCAGGTTCGATGGCCTCCACCGTCGGCCGCGCCCCGGGCCAGACCTCATCCGCCCGCGTCACCAGCGGCGCTTCATCGGCGAGATCAGCCGCTTCATAGGCGGGCTCAACACCGGCCAGCCACGGGCGCGCATCCGCCATGGACGCACCGGCCCCGCGCTCCCGGATCGATCGGATCGCATCGACAGTGCGCTGCGCGTGCGGCTCGAGCGCGCTCCATCCCTCGCTCGCGCCCCACCACGCCGCCGGCATGAACATCGCCGCCAGCACCATCACCCACATCGCGTGACGCGTCGCCGGGCGACGAACAAACAGCCGACACACAACACCAACGATCACCGCGATCGGAATCGCCCCGAGCGCCCCCGCCCACATCAGTTCCATATGCCGATCCAGCATCGGTCATGCTCCCGCGGGAGGGTCTATCGATCCGGGCCACGCTCATCGAGCCGCTCGATCAGCGCACGCATCTCCGCCAGTTCTTCGCTCGTGAATCGCTCGTTTTTCATCAGGTGCAGCACCAGCGGCCCCGGCGCACCGTCAAACACCTGCTCCACGATGTCCTTGACCCGCGTCCGCGCCACCTTGTCGCGCGACACGACGGCCCGGTACACATACGCCACGCCCTCCTTGTCGCTCACCACGACACCCTTGCGCTCGAGCCGCGCCAGGAAGGTCAGCACCGTCGTGTACGCGATCTCCCGCCCCTGCCCGTGCAAGGTGTTCATCACCTCGCGCACCGTCATGGGCCCGCCCTCCCACAACGCGGCGACAACCTCCAGTTCCGCCGCGCTGATGTCCCGGTCCTTCTTGCCCATGACCACTCCTACTACAACTGTCGGAATCAACCTACGACAACAGTCGTAGGTCGTCAATCCCCTGACTTCTCATTTTCTCGCAGATTCTCACCCCCACTGGACGCCGGTCCCCGCCGTCCCTTGCCCCGGGCCCCGAATCCGGCATAATGTAGCCCATGCTACATTTCGCCCGACTCCTCATCCTGGCCGCATTCATCCTCCCGGCAGCCTGCTCCAAGGGGCCGCAAGCCCCCCGAGCGGGCACCGCCGTCACCATCGTCGCCACCACCGGCATGATCGCCGACGCGGCGCGCAACATCGCCGCCGAGCACGCCACCGTCACTGCGCTTATGGGCACCGGCGTCGATCCACACCTCTACAAACCCACCCGCTCGGATATGGCGCTCATCGCGCAAGCCGACATCGTCTTCTACAACGGCCTCCACCTCGAAGGCAAGATGATCGATGCGCTCCAGCGCGCCGCATCCTCCGGACGCAAGGTCTTCCCCGTCGCCGAGCACCTCGACGACGCACAACTCCTCTCGCCCGCCGCCTTCCAGGGCGCGCACGATCCCCACATCTGGATGAGCCCGCCCCTCTGGTCCCGCGCCGTCGAAGACATCCGCGACCGCCTCATCGAGCACGACCCCGATCACGCACCCGACTACACCGCAAACGCCCAGCGCTACCTCGATCAACTCGCGCAGCTCGACGAGTACGCGAACCGCGTCATCGCCTCGATCCCCGAGTCCTCCCGTGTCCTCGTCACCGCGCACGACGCCTTCAACTACATGGGCCGCCAGTACAACCTCGAAGTCGTCGGCATCCAGGGAATCTCCACCGAGTCCGAAGCGGGCGTCCGCGACATCGAGCGCATCGTCGATCTCCTCGTCACCCGAAAGATCAAGGCCGTGTTCGTCGAGACCACCGTCGCCGAGCGCAACATCAAGGCCCTCATCGCCGGCGCCGCGCAACAGAATCACACCGTCATCATCGGCGGCTCGCTCTACTCCGACGCCATGGGCGCCCAGAACACCTACGAGGGCACCTACATCGGCATGATCGATCACAATCTCACCACCATCGCCCGCGCCCTCGGAGGCGACGCCCCGCCCGCAGGCATGAACAACAAACTCACCCCGAGCGATCACCAATGACCTTTCTCACCACCCCCAACCCGCGCACCCATTCGCCCCTCTCAGAGCGACCCGAGCACTCCGCCGAAGCGCCCCTCTCCGTCCACGCGATGACCGTCGCCTACCACCGCAAGCCCGTCCTCTGGGATGTCGATCTCGATCTCCCGCCGCAATCGCTCGTCGCGATCGTCGGCCCCAACGGGGCGGGCAAATCCACGCTCATCAAGGCGTGCCTCAACCTCATCCCCATCGCCGCGGGAAGAGTCGAGTTCTGGGGCGACACTTTCGAGCACAACCGCTCCCGCGTCGGCTACGTCCCGCAGCGCGAGAGCGTCGACTGGGACTTCCCCGTCTCCGCGCTCGATGTCGTCGCCATGGGCCGCTACCGGCGCATCGGCTGGTTCAAGCCCGTCACCCGCAAACACAAACACGCCGCGCTCCGATGCCTCGAAGAGGTCGGCATGGGCGAATACGCCAACCGCCAGATCTCCCAGCTCTCCGGGGGCCAGCAGCAGCGCGTCTTCCTCGCCCGCGCGCTCGCGCAGGAAGCCGAACTCTATTTCATGGATGAACCCTTCGCCGGCGTCGACGCCGCCACCGAGCGTGCCATCGTCGCCATCCTCCGGCGCATGCGCGAGCAGGGGCGCACCGTCGTCTGCGTCCATCACGACATCCAGACCGTCCCCGAGTACTTCGACCACGCCGTCCTCCTCAACATGCGCGTCGTCGCCGCCGGACCCGTCGCCGAAGTCTTCAACCGCGAGAACCTCCAGCGAACCTACGGCGGCCGCCTCACCCTCCTCACCGAAGCCACCGAGGCCGTCGCCCGCGCCGAACGCGGCTCAACATGATCCTCGCGCAACTCTCAACCTCACCCGACCCCTCCTTCTGGCGCGAAGCGCTGGAAACACTCACGCTCCGCGCCGGCTACAACACCACCGTCGTCGTCCTGGGCACAACGCTCCTGGGAGTCGCCGCCGGGCTCGTCGGCTCCTTCCTCCTCCTCCGCAAACGCTCGCTCGTCGCCGATGCGCTGAGCCACGCCACCCTCCCCGGCGTCGCGCTCGCGTACCTCATCGCCGACGCTCTCAATCTCGGCGGAGCGGGCGCCAAGTCGCTCCCCGTCCTCCTCATCGGCGCCGCGATCACCGGCGTCCTCGCCGTCCTCACCGTCCAGCTCATCGTCCGCCACACACGACTCCGCGAAGACGCCGCCATCGGCCTCACCCTCTCCGTCTACTTCGGCGTCGGTGTCGTCCTCCTCCGCGCCGCGCCCGATTACGCCTCCACCCCCGCGTCCGGCCTCCACCACTTCATTTACGGCCAGACCGCCGGCCTCCTCATCACCGATGTCTATCTCATGGGCGCGATCGCGACGATCGCCATCCTCGCCGCCGCGCTCCTCTTCAAGGAACTCGCCCTCACCTGCTTCAACGATGATTTTGCGCGCGCCACCGGCTGGCCCGTCTCGATCCTCGACATCGCGCTCATGGCCCTCGTCGTGCTCGTCGTCGTCGCCGGGCTCCAGGCCGTCGGCCTCATCCTCGTCGTCGCGCTCCTCATCATCCCGCCCGCCGCCGCCCGTTTCTGGACCGAGCGCCTCGCGCGCATGGTCCTCGCTTCCGCGCTCATCGGCGGCGTCTCCGGCTACGCCGGCTCCACGCTCTCGTCGCTCCTCCCACGACAACCCACCGGCGCCATCATCGTCCTCGTCGCCGGCGCGCTCTTCATCATCTCCATGCTCGCCGCGCCCTCGCGCGGCGTCATCCCCACGCTCATCCGCCGCGCCCGCCTCCGCGCCCGCTTCGCCACCGACCACCTCGTCGAGTTCCTTTTCGATACCGCGTCCCCCGCGTCGCTCTCAGAAGTCGCCCGCGACCGCGCCTGGTCATCGCTCCAGTCGCGAATCATCGCAACCGGTGCGCGCACCGCCGGGCTCGTCACCGGCCCGCCCTCCGCCCTCACGCTCACCGACGCCGGCCGCGCGCGGGGCCACCGAGTCGCGCGCAACCACGCCCTCTGGTCGCAGTACCTCGTCACCTACGCCGACCTCGCGCCCTCCCATGTGGACTTCTCCGTCGATCAGGTCGAGCACATCCTCTCAGAGGACCTCATCGCCGAACTCGAACAGGCCCTCGCAAGGCGCGGTATCAAATCCACCAGCGCACAATCGAGCAGCGGGGGGGACGCATGAACACCTTCCTCACGCTCGATCTCATGCCGCTGCTGGCAGCCGTCCTCTCCGCCCTCTCCTGCGGCCTGCTCGGCAACTTCCTCGTCCTCCGCCGGCTCTCGCTCATGGGCGACGCCATCTCCCACGCCGTCCTCCCCGGCATCGCCGCCGCATTCGTCATCACGCAGTCGCGCTCCCCCGTCGCCATGCTCATCGGCGCGGGCGTCGCCGCGCTCCTCACCGTCCTCATCGTCGAGATCGTCAAGCGCCTCGGCAAGGTCGAGCCCGGCGCCGCCATGGGCGTCACCTTCTCCGTGCTGTTCGCCCTTGGTGTGGTCATGATCGAACGCGCGGCCCGCTCCGTCGATCTCGACGCCGACTGCGTCCTCTACGGCCAACTCGAAACCCTCGCCTCCTTCGGCGCATCCGGCGACGCCATCCAAGTCCCCCGCCAGGTCATCACGCTCATCATCGTCACGCTCATCGCGCTGGCCTTCGTCGGCGTGCTCTTCAAGGAACTCCGCATCTCCGCGTTCGATCCCGGGCTCTCCACGAGCGTCGGCATCAGCGCGGGCTTGATGCACACCCTCCTCATGGCCCTCGTCGCCGCCGCAGCCGTCGCATCCTTCGAAGCCGTCGGGTCCATCCTCGTCATCGCCATGCTCATCGCGCCCGCCGCCACCGCGCGCATGCTCACCGATCGCCTCCGCCCGCAGATCATCGTCTCGCTCATCGCCGCACTCATCGCGTCAATGGGGGGCTACTTCCTCGCGGCCCACGCCGAGTCGCTCGGTTTCAAGCGCTCCCTCGACGCCGCCGGCATGATCACCGTCATCTCCGGGCTGCTCTTCGCGACCGCCGCCGTCGCCTCCCCGAACCACGGCGTGCTCGCGCGCGCCATCCGACGCCGCGCCCTGGCCGATCGCGTCATCCTCGAAGACCTCCTCGCCACCATCTACCGCGCCCGCGAGACCGGCGCCCCCGGCGCACGCGAGGAGGCGCTCCGTGCGGCACTCGGAACCAACCGCGCCTCCGCCGCGCTCTCAATTGCCACCCGCCGCGCGCTCATCACGCGCCAGGATGCGCACATCGCGCTCACAGAAACCGGCAGCGCCCTCGCCGCCGACCTCGTCCGCCGACACCGGCTGTGGGAGACCTACCTCGTCGATCGCGCCGGCGTCCGCCCCGACCACGCCCACGGCCCCGCCGAGATCCTCGAACACGCCCGCGCCGACAACCGCGCCCCCATCGCGCCAAACCTCGACGCCACCACCGATCCCCACGGCAGGCACATCCCATCGCAGCGTGACTCGTAGCGGCGTCGCTCCCTCCCCCGCCGCCGGCGGGGGAGGTGCCGAGCGCAGTCGAGGCGGAGGGGGTG
>CALFMQ010000322.1 GCA_937879825.1 uncultured Phycisphaerales bacterium | reverse complement strand
TCGGCTCCAGCAAGCGGTCGATGATGACCGGGATCGCCGGCGGCGTGGTGCGAGTCTCCTCGCCCAGCGCGTCGCGGATCGCTTGTTCGAGTTTGACGGTGCGGAGCAGCGACCGGTGATTCGCCTCCAGGATGACCGAGTCTTCGACGCCCGGCAGGAGCGCGCTGGACTCGGGCACGACGCCGTCGCCGAAGTCCTCCGAGATGGGCACGAGCAGGCCGAGGAGTTCGTCGAGGTCGTCGTCGAGCCCCATGGCGCGGGAGAGTTTGTTGTCGCCCAGCGCGCGAATCTCGTCGGTTGAGGCGACACGCCCGACGATGATGGTCCAGCGCGCACCGGTCGGGAGCGGTCGCCCATTGAGCGTGTTGAGGAAGTCCGATCCCGGCGCGAGATCGACGCCCGCCTCGCCGTTGCCGTCGGAGGAGAACCGCAGCAGATCGCCCAGCGAGATATCGTCGTCGTCCACGAGGCGCGAGAGTTGATCGCGGACTTCGGCCAATCCACGGAGCGGCGCGAACGGAGCGCCGTAGTTCGGCGTGCCGACCGTGATGACCCGGTCCACGCGCGGGAGATCGGCGGCACGCGTTGTGTCGCCCGCGTAATAGTCGGCGCGCGTGAGCAGATCGCGCACGACCAGGCCGCCCATGGAGTGGCAGACGAGATCGATGCGCTGCGTGCCCGAGGCGCAGAGCTGCTTGAGCGCCCCCGCGAGCATGTCTGTCGAGTCGGCGACGCCCTGATCATTGGGATAATCGAATCGCGCGATGCGGAGCCCTTCGGCGCGGATGGCGGGCGCGAGTTCGTCCCAGATGTCGCCCGGCTCGTCGAGGCCGTGCACGAGAACGACCAGACGGTCGGGCGTGTGCGTCGAGTCATCGACGGGGATCCACGCGAGTGCTCCGCCGTCCGTGTCGACCGGACTCAAGAGGCGGACGCCGGTTGAGTCGGCGACGGCCCGCTCCGCCTCGGCGGTCGGCTCGCCGATGAAGGCGCGGGCGCGCTCGAGCGTTGACTCGGCCCAGTCGAGCACTTCGTCGGTGATGGTGGCGGCCTCGTCGGCCGTGCGCCGGATCACATCGCCCGCGCGGGAGGAGTCCCCCGGCTCGGCGAGCGATGCGCGCACCAGCGACGCCCGCTCCGCGTCACGGTCGGGCGGGGTCGGGGGGGGCCGCAAAGACGCGACGCCCAGCACGCCCACGACCGCGAGGAGGGCCGCGGCGCGGAATGCGGTGCCCGTGCGCGATGTGTGGCCCTGGCGGTTCATGCCCACATTATTGGGAGTTCGGGCGCGAGAGTCTCGCTCCCCGATCACCGTGTCTTGACAATGATCGGCTCGGACTCCGGGAGCGGCGAGATCGGGTCGGCGGGCGGGTCGGGGGCCACCACGGGGGGCGATTGCTTGACGACCGACACACTCCCGGTGGAAGCGGAGATGCTGACGAAAATCTCGCCGGTGTGGTTGTGGATGCGGACAAAGGCGTTGTCGAGTTGGTCCAGTCGCCCGAAGGCGTCGTAGGGAATGGTGTTGTCCGAGACGTTGGCGACTTCAAACTCGATGCCATCGAGCTGGCCGGCGAGACCGACGCCCATCTCCATCATGTAGGGGTCGGAGGTGCCGGGGCGGTCGATCGGCGTCTCGGTGTCGGAGGCGCGGGCGAGCCAGTAGCGCGGGGCATCGGCATCGAAGACGACGACGATCGGGTCGGCCGGCTCGGCAAGACTTACCGACTGTGCGTACTCCAGATCGCTCGCGAGCAGATGCGACGCGGAGACGAGCTTGATCGCGTCTTCCGGCGCGAGCGCCGGCATCACGACGACCGCCATGATCGCGACCACGACCATGGCGATCATCAGTTCGATGAGCGTGAACGCGCGCCGGAATGTTGAGCTTGGGCGGCTCATGGGATTCCCAGTGGTCAGCGGCCGGCGTCCGCGGCGCTGATCACCGTGATCGTGCGGGTGGCGGACTCGTCATCGGCCTCCCCGTCGGCCACGAGTGTGGCGCGTTTCTCGAGCACCATGGAATCGACGGGCATGTTGATGATGGAGGTGGCGCTCGCGGTGCGGGCGGTGGTGCCGTCGACGGGCGCAGGCGGTGCGACGATCGAAGCGTTGGCCGTCGAGTTGATCTGGGCCGCGAACTGCTCCGCGGTTTTGCCCGCGTTCAGGACGGCCAGAACGCCCGAGATGATGTCCGTGAGCCCGCTGACTGGGTTGCCCGAGTCGTCGTACAGCGCGCCGGCGAGGTTGGTGTACCCGTTGCGGTTGTCCATTGACGTATCGGCGTAAACGCGGCATTCCGCTCCGACCGTGATCGAGTTGGCTGAGACGCGCCCGCTTAGAACCGAGCGGTCCCTTAACGTGAACGCTGTCTTTGGCATGTGGACCGATGCGACCAGGAACGCACGATCCTCGATCATGAAAGTCTGATTCGGGTACGACGAAGCGGGGGCAAGGATGCGGATGGCGTTGGGATCCAGATAATCGGCGAGCAAAGTGGGGTCGCACCCGGAACCATCAATGACCGAAGGCTTGGCGCCGATGGATGATCGCTGGACATACACATTGCCACGGACGAACAGGTCGAGCGAGCCGCCCGGCTCGACATAGATGACCGATCTGTCAATCACGGTCAGTGAGCCATTGATCTCAACATCGACATTGCCACGAACGATCACAATGGAGTTGTTGGTGAGCATCAGCCCGCCAAAGGCGTAGGCGGGGGAGACGGCCTCATCGAGCGTAAGCGTCGCCAGGTCCTTTACGAGCACGGTTCCGGAGAGTTCCTGCGCCCGGGGGAATGTCGCGTTCGACGCAGTGAGTGTGAGTGATGGTGTCGCGGCCAGGGGAAGCGCCGCAACTGCGGCGGGAATTGCGACCAGGCGTGCGGGTATGTCGATCTTGAGAAGATCGCCCGCAACGAATCTCGAGTCGTTCAGCGCGGTCTGAAGTGATGCGGAAGAAGTGGCATCGACAAACAGCGCCGTATCGCGGAACCTGGCGTCAGGGTTGATGTTGAGACTCGCCAGCGCGGAGAATCCGGTGCCGACTTTGATCGGAGTCGAGCTCTTGGCCTCGGGCGAGAGGTCCCACTTGGTGATCTTGGAGTCGGCTTCGATGGTCAGCGCGGACTGAGCAAAGAGCGTGAACTCCGAAAGATACGGGTCAACCTCGGCGGGCGCGGTGGGCGGCGGATTGAGCGCGATCCGTGTGCTCTTGACGGACGGGATGCCGTTGACCGTCGCCGTGACGGTGACGATGACCTCCGTGGCGTCGCTAGCGGGCGGGTTCCCGTCGAGATCGGTGACCACGACATTGACTTTGGCGCCGGCGATGGTGAAGTCGGACATCATCGCGCCGTCGGTCAGGGTCGCGAGATCGAGGTTGGTCTGGAGCGCCGCCACGGCGAGGTCGGTGGCGCTCTGGGCGGCCCAGTTGGCTTTGGACGCGGACTCGGCGTTGACGCCCAGCTGCGGCGCGACGGAGCGCGAGGTGAGGGCGACGCCAGCCACCACGGTGCCCACGGCCAGCGCGACGACGACGAGCATCATGGCGACGCCTCGACGCTGGGGGGAGGAGCGGCGGGGTCGCATGATGGTGCGCGGGATTGTTCGATTCGATGCGTTCATGTCAGAGTTCTCCCTGTGCGGTTACTGGGGCTCCGTGTGGTTGGGCATTCCGAGGCAGGCGATCGTCTGCTGGGTCGAGTCGTCATCGATCTGGAGGGTCACGCGCACGACGGCGCGGGGCTGTTCCCGGAGCGTCAGGCCGTCCCAGGTGAGTTCGGCATCAGCGACGCCGTCGGCGATGGTCTCGGTCTTGGTGTAGCCCAGGGCGCGCAGGGCCTGCATCTCGGCGAAGAAGTCGGCGCCTGGTGGCAACAGGATGTCGAACGTCGCAAGGGTGTCCGGGTCCATGTCGACGGGGAACTCGGCGCGCTCGACAGTGACGGTGCCCTCGTCGGCGTGCACCCAGAAGACGCGGACCTCGGAGAGCGAGACTCGTGTGTCGGCGTTGGGGTCCTCAAGCCACAGCGCGATGCCCTCGCCGGCGCGGTAGTCGAGCAGGCACATCGCCGGATCGGTGTAGGCGCGGAAGCGGGACTGCAGCGCGTGCGCGCGCTGGACGGCGCTCTGCGTGTTGCGCGAGACCGTCATCGATCGTGCCGCGGCCGTGAGGACGGTCGCGACGGCGGTGCCCAGGATCACCGTGATCGAGATCGCCAGGAGCAGCTCGACGAGCGTCAGGCCCCGACGGGATGTGGCGCGGATGGGGCGCTTCATGATTGCGGCTCCGGGCGGAAGGCGGTGAGCTCGGCGAGGGTGTGATCGCCGTCATCGGCGCGGACGGTGATCATCACGCCCGCGACGGTGATGCCCATCCCGGGCTCGGTGATGTTCTCGGCGACGACCTCGACGGAGCGCCCGATGTTGGTGTAGGTCTCCGGGTAGGCCGTGCCGTCGATCGTCACCATCGCGCCCGGCGCCTGCGTCATCCCGTTGTAGTTCTTGA
>CALFMQ010000321.1 GCA_937879825.1 uncultured Phycisphaerales bacterium | reverse complement strand
GAAGGACGGCGGGTCGAAGTTGCTGTGCGATGTGCCCAACACGATCGCGATCGTGCGGCGTGTGGTGAGCGAGGTCGAGCGCGCATCGAAGGGGCGCGTGCCGGTGACGGCGAAGTTGCGGCTGGGGTGGGATGACGGATCGATTGTCGCGCCGGACCTGGCGCGGAAACTGGAGCGCGAGGGGATCGCGCTGGTGACGGTGCACGGGCGCACGACGGAGCAGAAGTTCAAGGGGAGCGTGCGTTTGCCCGGCATCCGGGAGGTTGTGCAGTCGGTGGACCGGATTCCGGTCTTAGGCAACGGCGATGTGACGGATGTCGAGTCGGGGCTGACGATGATGCGCGAGACGGGGTGCGCGGGGTTGATGATCGGGCGCGGGGCGTTCAGCGCGCCGTGGATCTTCCGCGACATCTGGCACGCGCAGGTGCACGGCGAGGTGCTTGCGGAGCCGGGCGAGGCGGAGAAGATCGCGATCGTGCGGCGGTATCTCGATCTGATGATCGGGTTCCGCGGCGAGCATTACGCGATGACGCACATGCGGCGGCGGATTTCTTGGTTCGCAAAGAAACTCGGGCCCTGCAAGCCGCTCAAGGAGGCGGTGCGCACCGCCCCGGACCCGGCGAGCGTGCATCGCGCGCTCGATGAGTTTCTGGCGGGGGGGCTTCGGTTGTTCCCGGCGGGAGCGCCGGAGTGCGCCGAGTCGATTGACTGAACGGGTCAGTCGTTGGGGTTGCGCATGAGTTTCTTGAGCATGGGTGTCATCACAAGGATGATGAGGCCCGCGCCGATGGATGTGACCACGAAGAGGAAGAAGAAGTCGGCCTGGCCGCCGAAGGACCACGGGAGTTTGATTCGTCCCTGTTCGATCTTCTCGACCTGTGCGGCGACGAGGCCGCCGCCGAGGTTGGCGATGAAGTTGCTGACGAACCAGAAGCCCATGAGGAGCGAGACGAACTTCACGGGCGCGGCCTTGGTGACATAGGAGAGGCCGGTCGGCGAGAGGCAGAGTTCACCCACGGTGTGCCAGAAGTAGGTCATGAAGATGAGGAGCATGGACGCCTTGGCGACGCCGTCGGCCGAGACCTTGCCCGCCCAGACCATGAAGAGGTAGCCGAGCCCGAGGAAGATGAGCCCGAGGGCGATCTTGGCGGGCTGGCTGGGGTTGCGCTTCTTACGGGTGAGGACGGTCCATAGGATGGAGAAGAGCGGCGCGAGGATGAAGATGAGGCCGGCGTTGACGGACTGGAACCATGTGGCGGGGACTTCGAAGGAGCCGATCATGCGGTCGGTCTTCTGTTCGGTGAAGACATTGATGCTGCTACCGGCCTGCTCGAAGGCGATCCAGAAGAAGGCGTTGAAGAGGAGGAAGACGAAGATGGTGATAACGGGGCCGCGGTCCTGCGGCTCGTTGGACGCGACGAACCAGACGACCCACGCGAGGATGGCGACGCTGAGCCCGACGATGAGCCCGAGTGAGAGCATCGGTCGTGCCTGGATGTATTCCATGGCGGCGCCGAGTTGCGCGATGCCGCCGAAGTGGTAGATGGCGGCGAAGGCCGCGGATAGCGCGATTGCGGCGAGCATGATCATGAGGGACTGCGGCGTGGCGCGGTCGCGGGGCGCATCGCCGACGCCCTTGAGGAAGATGGGCTGGCCGACCATGTAGAGGAGGAGGCCGGCGAGCATGCCGACGGCGGCGGCGCCGAAGCCCCAGTGCCAGCCGACTTTCTCGCCGAGCGTGCCGACGACGAAGGCGCAGAGGAAGGCGCCGAGGTTGATGCCCATATAGAAGATGGTGAATGCGCCGTCGCGGCGGGGGTCGCCCTGCTCATAGAGCTGGCCGACCATGACGGAGACGGTTGGTTTGAAGTGGCCCGTTCCGAGCACGATGAGCGCGAGGCCGAGGATGAAGGCGCTCATGCCGGTGCGGCTCTGAGCCATCTCGCCGAAGCCGGAGACGCCCAGGACGATGTGGCCGAGTGAGATGAGCAGGCCGCCGATGAGCATGGATCGGCGTGTGCCGATGAGTTTGTCGGCGATCATGCCGCCGAAGATGGGGAAGAGGTAGGCGAGCCCGGTGTACCAGCCGTAGAGGACGGAGGCGTCGGACTGGAGCCAGTTGCGTCCGGAGTCGTGGTTGTTGGTATCGACGGTGATCTCGTAGTAGGGGGGCTCGTCGGGGCCGCGCTCTGACTCCGGTTTGATTTCTGCGACGAACTGAGAAGGGTTGCGGTTGACGGTGAAGTAGGTGCGCTGGTTGGAGTCCTGGCGCGGGATGCCGACGCGGACTTTGATGGTTTTGTCGGTGGTGTTGCGGAGCGCGAAGCGGGACTCGGTGTCGGAGAACTTGGTGCCGGGCTCGCCGGTGACGATGACTCGGAGGTCGGTCGGGATGCCGTCGCCGGGGAGCGTCCAGACGGTCTTGTCGGCGTTGGCGGGATCTGGCGTCGCGATGAGGCGCTGGGCGGTGATGTCCAGCTCGCCGGAGGTTGTTGCGGCGGGCGCATCGGCGGGGAGTTGTGTGCCCGCGCCGACGAGGGCGTAGAGGGGGATGCGCTGGACGGGGCCGACTTCGTCGTGGGACTTGCCGTTGCCGTCGTCGACGGTGACCATCTGCTGGAGTTCGAGGGTGTTGGTGTAGACGCCGGGCGTGAGCTGATGGACGGCGAGGACGGAGATCATGTAGAGCATGAGGATGGCGCGCATGCCGTAGTAGCTGAAGCGCTCCCACATCTCGACGAGGAAGAGGAGGAAGAGGCCGACGGGGTGACCGAGGAAGGTCTTGCCGACGCCGCTGGTGGCCTGTCCCAGTTCTCTTGAGTCGAGTTGGCTCATGTGGTCTCCTTGGGTCGCGTTGGTCGGGGATTGTACCGAACCCCTCACATCGTCCAACAATCTCTCCGGCCGCCAATGCGGAGGGTCAATCCCTTGCACGCGCGGCGTGGTTTCACCACAATCCGCTGATGAGCACCGATCAGCAGTCGAACGAGGGCCGCAAGGGCATCCTGGACTTCATCGAACGCGTGGGCAACGCGCTGCCCGATCCGGCGACGCTGTTCCTGATCGGCGCGGTGCTCGTGATGGTGGTGTCGCACATCGGTTTCAAGGCGGGTTGGACGGTGCAGAAGCCGGGCATTGCGGCGGTGACGACGCCGGTAATCGACTCGGGGACGGGCGAGCCGGTGACGCACACGCGGATGGAGATTGTGAAGCGTGTGCCGACGCTGGTGACGGACAAGGACCACGAGACGGGGGCGGTGACGGCGCGCATCGAGCCGGTGACGAACGCCGAGTACGAGATGGTGGAGAACGACAAGGGCGAGTTTGTCCCGACGCTCAAGACGAAACGGATCGATCAGGATGTGAAGGTGGTGTCGCTGCTGGACCGCGAGGGTGTGAACTGGGTGTTCCACAACATGGTGAAGAACTTCACCTCGTTTGCGCCGCTGGGCATTGTGCTGGTGGCGATGCTGGGGATCGGGGTGGCGGAGAAGACGGGGTTCATCGGGACGCTGCTGAAGGCGATGATGTTGCTGACGCCTCAGAGGTTGCTGACGCCGACGGTGGTGTTCATCGGGATCATGAGTTCGATGGCGTCGGACGCGGGGTATGTGGTGCTGCCGCCGGTGGCGGCGGCGCTGTACAAGTCGGTGGGGCGATCGCCGTTGGTGGGGTTGGCGGCTGTGTTCGCGGGTGTGAGCGCGGGGTTCAGCGCGAACCTTCTGATTACCTCTCTCGATCCGCTGCTCTCGGGCCTGACGCAGGTGGGCGCACAGTTGTGGGAGCCGGGGTACAAGGTGAATCCGGCGTGCAACTACTACTTCATGATCGCGTCGACCTTCATGCTGACGCTGCTGGGCTGGGGCGTGACGGCGAAGCTGGTTGAGCCGCGTTTGGCGCGTAAGAGCGCGCTGGAGGGGGGGCCTTCGCCCCTGACCGATGAGGATCGGGCCGCGCAGGCGATGACGCCGGGTGAGAAGCGTGCGCTGGTGCAGTCGGTGGCGTGGACGTTGCTCGTGACGGGCGGATTGCTGGCGCTGATTCTGGTGCCGCACGCGCCGCTGTGGAAGTCGCCCGACGAGGCGGATGCGCGTTGGCCCGAGGCGCTGGTGCCGATGGTTGCGATCTTCTTCCTGGTGCCGGGGGTGGTGTACGGGATCATCACGGGGACGATCAAGAGCGAGACGAAGTCGGATCGCCTGGATGCGGGGATCGCGAAGCTGATGGCGCACACGATGGCGGACATGGGGCCGTACATCGTGCTGGCGTTCTTTGCGGCGCAGTTCGTGGAGTTCTTCAATCACTCGAACCTTGGGACGATGCTGGCGATCGTGGGGGGCGAGGCGCTGCAGAGCGCCGATGTGCACCCTGTGCTGGTGCTGTCGCTGTTCATCCTGGTGGTGTGCGCCGGGAACCTGTTCATGGGTTCGGCGAGCGCGAAGTGGGCGTTCTTTGCGCCGGTGTTCGTGCCGATGTTCATGAAGAACGGCATCTCGCCGGAACTGACGCAGG
>CALFMQ010000320.1 GCA_937879825.1 uncultured Phycisphaerales bacterium | reverse complement strand
GCCCCCCCAACGGCGGCAGGGGAGGGAGCAAAGCACGGGCAAGGAATGCTTGCCCATGGCACCCGGCATTCGGATCGTCAGTTTCGGCCCATGTCCTTCATCTGGCGGAGGGTCTTCTCGAGTTCGCGTTTGAGGAGGCGGACGCGGAGGAGTGAGCGGACGCGGGTGACGAGTTCGAGTTTGTTGACGGGCTTGGTGAGGAAGTCGTCGGCGCCGCATTCGACGGCGCGTTCGACATCGCCGACCTCCGAGAGCGCGGTGACCATGACGATGGAGATGTCGCGCGTGTCGGGGCTGGTCTTGAGTTTGGTGCAGAGTTGGAAGCCGCTCATGCGCGGCATCATCACATCGAGGAGGATGAGGTCGGGCTGGTGCTCTTCGATGATGGTGAGGGCCTCGATGCCGTCGGCGGCGAGCCGGGTCTGGCAGCCGATTTCTTCGAGGTAGGCCTGGAGGAGTTCGCGGTTCTGTTCGTGGTCGTCGACGATGAGGACGGAGGCGGAGCCGAGGTCCATGGCGGCGTCGAGGTCGCGCTCGGCGGCCGGGGAGAGGGGTTGTTGCGTTGAACCCGAGTCGGGGGCGGACATCCGGTGCTCCGGGGGGTGGGGTCGAGTCGGCAGCGAACTGTCGAATGAGTCATCGTAGCGGTGGGTATGGCGGGCGTCGAATATGGGCGCGTTCCCTGCTATACTACGAACATGGGGCGGGGTGCCCGTGAGCGGCGCGCCGGCGGATGAACTTCACCGAGTCGGCGGGCGTCTGATGGCTTATTGAGGTTCGCAGCAACGGAGACTTCTGACGATGGGCATTTCGGCATGCTGGGCGGATCGGTTTTCGACTCCCACCGCGGACGGTCTTGCGAAGGCGATGGACAAGCCGATGTCGGAGTTGGTCGAGTCGGCGCGGTCGTGGCTTCATGAGTTCGGGACGCTGACCGAGGAAGTGTCCTGGCAGGGCGACTCGTGGCGGTGGACGCTCGTGTACCGGACGGCGGATCGTGACGAGCGTCTTCCGTGGGTGTACCTGATTCCGAATCCGGATGGGCCGAAGCTGGCGATTCCTTTGCAGGAGTCGGAGGTAAGGAAGTTGCCGCTGGCTCGCGCGAAGAAGCATGTTCGCGACGGGATTTCGACGGCGAAGCGCGTCGAGGACACGCTGTGGGCGGTGTGGGATGTGGCCTCGAAGTCGGCGCTGGACGATGTGTTTGACCTGGTGAAGCGCCGGCACAAGTTGTCGCAGGAAGCGCGGGCCTAATCCGACTGCGGCGCGCGCCAGCCGAGTTCCGCTGACCAGATTGTGCGTGATTGATCGACCGAATAGGTTCGGGCGAGGTCGTCTGCGCGGATATCGCGGAGGGGGCGGTCTTTCGTGAGGACCAGGGTCGCGGACCATGTTGCGGGTTCGGCGTCCCGGAGTTGCGCCTCGACTCGGAGCGAGTCGAGCATGTCGCGTTCGCTGAGCGCGAGGCCGGGGTTGCCGATGCAGCGGGGGCAGATCGATCTCCCGGCGCGCGCGCCGGAGACGGAGACGATGCGCCGGTTGCGGCAGCGGGGGCAGCCGTTGGCGCCCTGGGCGGCGGCGGATGCCTGCGTGAGCGCCGAGCTGAGCGCGGGATCGGATTGCTTGAGGCGCGTGATGAACTGGGCCGCGGGCTCGGTGCTGAGCACTTCGCGGAGCAGTCGGCCGTCCTCGGCGCGGAGGACGCGGATGGCGTCGGCGAAGCGGTTGCGGAGGTCCTCGTCGGCGATCGACCGATCGAGGCGGGCGCGGGAGTCGGCCTGCGATGAGCCCATGGACTGCGCCATCGCGAGCAGCCACTGGCGCTCCTCTGCGGAGGTGGTGACATCGGCGAGGGCGAGGCACGCGTGGGGCCCGAGTCTGTCGTCGAGCAGATAGGCGAGGACGAAGAGCGATTGTGCGGTGGATCTGCCGAGGGGGCCGGGCAGTTCGTAGGAGACTTCTTCGCCGAGTTCGAAGTACTCCATCGGGCGATCGGGAGAGAGTTGCGAGAGGCGCGCGGCGACCCAGTTGGGGAGCGTGGGCTGATCGGCGGGCTGGCGCGCGATGAGCGGGGCGACGAGGAGCAACAGTGCGAGCGTTGATGCGATGATCGGCTTCATCAGAGTCGATCCTCCAGGCCGAGCCGGATGCTCCAGAGGTGGATGATGGCGGCTTCGGTGCGCGCGATCTGCTCGGTGAGGGTTGCGGCGTTACGGCGCGCATCGGCGGTCTGGGACTCGAGCGCGCTGACCCGGGCGACCTGGCTCGATCGCTCGCCTTTGACGATCATCGACATGAGTTCGAAGCAGGAGAGTTGCGCGACGGCGAATCGTTCGATCTCGTTGGTCGCGAGGCGGCGGCGGGCGCTCTGAAGGTCGTCGTGCGCGAGGAGTTCGTCGGAGCGGACGACGATGGTTGCTTCTCGGCGCAGGTCGCGTTCCAGCCGTTCGGCCGGCGCGTAGGGCGGGATGGCGGCCATGAGCAGCGACATCTCGGTCGGCGCGATGACATCGGGTGCGGCGCCCTGTTCGTCTAAGACCGCGGATGACTCGGAGCTTGAGAGTTGCATCGTATAGAGGCGGGACAGTTCGGACGCGGCCTGATCGGGGGCCGTGGAGAGCTGGCGGGCGTAGAGCTCGAAGGCGCGGTTGAGGAGCGCGGAGGCGGCGCGGTCGTGCCAGTCGGGGTGGCGCGGCGGCGGGAGGCGGCGGTCGGTGACGCCTTCGATCATCTCGCT
>CALFMQ010000319.1 GCA_937879825.1 uncultured Phycisphaerales bacterium | reverse complement strand
CTTCGTGCCCGACGCCAGCAGCATCGTCTGCATGAACTTCTTGGCCTGATTCAGGTTGAACAGTTCGCGCTGCTGCGTCGCGTCGCCCATCTCGAGCGTGCGTTTGCGCTTGTTGAACGAAGTGTTCGAGAGCGTGCGCGTCGGGACATCAACGATCGGGTCTTTCCCGGAGACCGAGACCTTCGCGACGGTCGAGCCGAGTCTTTCAAGATTGGCGATGGTCGCCTTATCCGTCGATCGCGGCTTGCCCGGTGTCGATGACGTGGACGTGCGAGATGTCTTGCGTGTGGTCTTCTTGGCCATTTCGGATCAGCCGCCCTTCTTCTTTCGCACGACCCTCTTCTTCGCGACTTTCTTCTTCGTCTTGCGTCTCGGCTTGGTGTCGGAGGACTCGATATCGAGCGCTTCGTCGTCTTCGCCGAAGAGTGAGTCGCCCGACGAAGCGGTCGGCCGCTTCCGGGTTGCGGCCGCCTCTTCGCCGACCGGAGCGTCATCCTCGTCCATCTCGCGGATGTACACCGTCTCGTCGCCTCCCGTTCCCTTGACCGCGACGACCTTGCCCTCTTCGTCCAGCACCTGATCACTCTCGATGGTCTTGGTTCGCGCGGTGGCGAGCAGCGCCTCGTAGATCTCCTTCGCGTCCGCGCCCGAGAGCGCTTCGCACGCCTTGGCGACCTCGCCGATGTACCGGCGGAAGATATCCCGGCGCTCGCCGGCGCGGCGCATCTTGGCGCGCTTGCGCAGATAGGTGCCGAGTTTGCGCCCGCAGTCCATCAGCGCGAGCTTCATCTCCTTGCGGATCTCGTCGTAATCCGCGATCGCTTCCTTGCTCTCGCTCGT
Organism: uncultured Phycisphaerales bacterium; assembly: GCA_937879825.1. Lineage (GTDB taxonomy): Bacteria > Planctomycetota > Phycisphaerae > Phycisphaerales > UBA1924 > JACKHC01. The sequence continues at coordinate 3,121 of CALFMQ010000319.1, read as the reverse complement.
GAACGGCACCCACACCGACGCCATGTGAATCATCACCACCAGCGGCCCGACCGGCAGCGCGCCGCGCGGCTGCTGCAGCCCGTACGACTTCCAGTTCGTCTCCGCCACCGATTTGAACGACGAGCACGCCGACTGCTGATACTGCAGCGGCACCCGGTTGGCGAAGCGGAAGACTTTGGCGCTGTCCTCGGCGGGCAGATTGCCGCCGAACGCGACGCCCGCCTCGATGATGAAGGGCCTGCCGCGGTAAACAGCGGGGGGGCGCGACGAGACCGCGATAAAATTCGGCGCCAGCCCCTGCTCCAACCCCTTGATCATCGTTCGCACGCCGATGGGCGAGAGGCAGTTGGTGGGCGGCGCCATCACCTTGGCTTCCTGCAGCGCCTTGTAGAGCTTCTCCGCCTCGGCGTGCCCGATGTTCTTCACCCACGAGCGCGTGGTCAGTTTCGCCTGTTCCGCGACGTCCCGCCCGACCTTCGGTGTCAGGCGGCAGAACTCGTTGGCGAAGAAGCCACCCAGTTGCGTCTCGCTCGTGCGCTCGAGCATGCCGATGAGCGTGCCGAGTTCGATGCCGTGCGGGTGCGGCTTGATCTCCTCGGTGGGCTCGGGCAGCTCATCCACGCCGCGCTCGAAGACGGTCTTCTCGCCCTCGGGCAGCGCGGAAGTGGGGGGGGAGATGTAGGTGAAGCGCGCGTGCGGATTGGCGATCGCGCTGAGCTGGATGTACTGATCGACGGAGCGGTCGCCCTTGAGGTACTTGCCGACGAGTTCGATCTCGATGCGCGTGCCGCGTCCGTCGGGGAAGAGCGCATCATCCTCGGGGTGCTCGGTCTCGGAGACGACATCGGCGCGATTCTTGGAGGTGTCCATCTTGAGAACAACCTCGTGCGCCGGCTTCTTGGGCGATGTCTTGGAGATGATGCGCACCGGCTTGCCGGTCGTGATGAGCCCGTACATGCCCGCGGCCGAGATGCCGATGCCCTGCTGCCCGCGCGACATCTTGAGGCGGTGGAACTTCGAGCCGTAGAGCAGTTTGCCGAAGATGTTCTCGATCTGCCGGCGGACGATGCCCGGCCCGTTGTCCTGCACGATGACAAGGAACCGGTCCTCACCCGCCTCCGGCAGGGCGCGGAGTTCGACCAGGATGTCCGGCAGGATGTTCGCCTCTTCGCACGCGTCCAGCGCGTTGTCCACCGCTTCCTTGACCGCTGTGAGCAAGGCCTTGCGCGGGTTATCGAAGCCCAGCAGATGGCGGTTCTTGGCGAAGAACTCGGAGACCGAGATCTCCCGCTGCTTCTCGGCCATGGACTCGGCCGTGGCGCCGGCGCGGGGGCTCTTCGTTCTTCCGGGTGGTTTGGGCTCTCTCTTCGCCATCCGAGGCGAGTCTAGCAGCGTCGTTTGTTCCGTCATGATCGCCCTCCGTGGCGGCCTTCCCCCGCCCAGAGCGTACCGACTTCGCGCGACGCCCGCGAGCGTTCGCGTTACTCCGCATCGTCCCTTAACGACTCGACGACGGCGCCGATCGACACCTCGGCATCGGGACGGAAGCCGAGCTGAACGTACGCGATGCGCCCCCCCGGATCGATCACGAACACCATCGGCAGGGCCGTCACGCCGAACGCGTCGATCTGCTCATCAGCGGCGACGCCCGAGTCCATCTCGCACCGGGCGCGCCGGAGGGTCGACCCGATGTCGCCCTTGTCCCAGCAGTTGACGCCCATGAACGCGACACGCTCATCGCCCGCGAAACGCCGTTCGAGATCGCCCATCGCGGGAAGGCCCGCCACGCACGCGCCGCACCAGGTCGCCCAGAACTTCACGACGACGACCTTGCCCCTGTGATCCGAAAGGGCGATCGAGCGCCCGTCGGGCGTCCTGATGGAAATTTCCGGGGCCCCGTCGCCGATCGCCGGGATGCGCGCGGGGTCGAACGACTTCTGCACCCATCCGCCCAGATCTTCGGCATCCGGGAGCGAAGCGCCGGATCGCATGGTGCGCACGATCGTGGTCGTCGCCTGCGCGTCGGGACCCTCGCCCGAGATGACATCCACACGCCGCGGCAGATGGCTCTCGGCATCCAAGAACCAGGTCGCCCCCGGGTCGTCCTCCGTTGCGCCCACGAAAACGACATCGCAGAGCGCGCCGTCGACAGTCCGACCGGCGAGCAAAGACGCCCGCTCCGCCGCCTTCTCGAGCATCTCCGGCTCGATGATCGCATCGAACAACGGCGCGTCGTACCCGACGCCCAGAAGCGCCAGACCCATATTGGCCGGGTCGCCCACGATCACGACGCCGCCCCGCTCGCGGACGGACAGCACCCGCTCGCCGTCGTACCGGAGCAGGAGTTGATCCGGCGCGGGGCTGGTGGCGAGGGAATATGTGCCTCGGATGTCGACATGTGCGCCGAGCGTCGTGTCGTCCGGCACTCGGACAACAACCACCTCCGCGTCAAGGTCGATGGCCGAGGCCGCGCCCGGCCCCGAGGACCGGCGCTCGATGCGCATCGACCACCCGGCCTCGGCCGCCAGCGCCGCCGAGGCATCGGCGAGGGCTCGGGCGGCGTCCTCCGTGGTGGCGTGCGTGCTCGGGCTCATCGTCAGAATTGCGGCGATCGCCAGAATTGCGCTTCGCATCAGGGTCTCCCGTGGGCTGGTCAAGGGTTGTACCGGGTCGGCGCAACTCGGAGGCGTAGCATGTGGCGATGAGCGACCCCACTACGCCGCTGCCCGTCGGCGCGCTGTGCCCGCAGTGCGGGTACGACATGGGCGGGCTCGGCGTCGGAAAGGGTACGGGTGTGTGCCCGGAGTGTGGTCGGCGGCTCAGCGGGACCGACGCAAGGCGTGCGGTGTTGATGCCGGCGTATTTGCACCGATGCCGATCACGCCTGGCATGGTGGATCATGCTCTGGCTGCTAATCGTCCTCGCGTTTGTCATCCTCGGGTTGCAGACGGAATGGTCCTCGGTGCTGGCATTGACCACGACGCTGCTGATCGCGGCAATTGTTGGGTTCATCCTGGTCGCCAATGGATTCTGGCGCGGTGCACGCGGCAGCCGCGCCTTCTTCCGCGCGTATTGGCTCGACAACCTCTGGATGCTGCTGATGCCGCTCGTGCTCTTCGAG
>CALFMQ010000318.1 GCA_937879825.1 uncultured Phycisphaerales bacterium | reverse complement strand
GGACGGGATGCCAGTGGTGCGTGCCGTTCTTGAAGGAGTTGCACCGGCGGCACCGTGCGGGGGAGGCGGTGGATTTGCGGGTCTCGCCTCAGGAGTACGCGGAGGGGCGCGTGAAGTATCGCAAGACGGGGGAGCGGGAGGGATTGGAGTCATCCTGATCGCGAACCGGGATGCTGAGCGCGTGGAATCGGTGTGAAGTTGCCCCTTGAGTCTCATGAGTTGCTTGCCCTGAGTCGAGTTTCGATCAAGGTACGGGGAGCAGGAGGCGCGTATGCAGACGCAGTTTGGACCGTTGGCCGCCGTGTTCATGTTCCTGATCGCCGTTGAGTCGGCGGTAGTTGGTGCGCCGGTGGCGGTCGTGAATCATGGCTTCGAGGACATTTCGGGCGAGTCGCCTTTCAACGAGTTCACCTTCGGCCCGCTGAACGGGTGGGACCTATACGATCCCGGCGTGATCACCGACGGCGGCGACGGGCCCGTGTACTACATTGGGACTCTTACGCCCTTCGAGCCCGACCCTGTCGGTCAACCGGGGGTGTTCGCGAACTTCGATGACGGTGCGGCGGAGGGGCAACGGGTCGCGATCGCTTTTAACTTCGCGGGCAGCGGTGATGACGGCGAGTATGGTCTTGAGCAGACCCTTGTTGCAATACTCGGTGCGAATATGGTTTACACACTCGATGTGGAGATCGGGAATATCGCATCCGCGACCGCGATGAGCGGGCAGTTCTTTGATCTGGACGGCTTCCCCGGCTACCGGGTCGAGTTGCTCGCGGGGGGTGTTGTGATCGCGTCGGACGACAACTCGCTTGCGGGTCTCATACCCGAAGGTGACTTCGCGACGAGCACTACCGCCGTGACAATCGGAGATTCGCACCCGCAACTGGGTCAGGTGCTTTCGATACGGCTAATCAATCTCAATCAGGTCGACCCGATGTTCCCCGGTGCGAATCTCGAAGTTGACTTTGATGACGTGCGCCTGGACGCATCGCCGGCGCCTGTCGCCTGCCCCGGCGACATCGACTCCAACAACACGGTTGATGTCGACGATCTCAACGCGATTCTCTCGGCATTCAACACGGCGGTCGCGCCCGGGAGCGCGCTGGACCTCGCCAACAATGACGGCTTTGTCGATGTTGACGACCTGAATGTGGTGCTGAGCAACTGGGGTCAGGC
>CALFMQ010000317.1 GCA_937879825.1 uncultured Phycisphaerales bacterium | reverse complement strand
AGACGGGCGCGCTCGGCACCGCGGGCCAGATTCAGATCGCGAACTTCATCAACCCCGCCGGTCTGACACAGATCGGCGAGACGCTCTTCACAGCGACCGAGGCGTCCGGCCCGGAGATTCTCGCCAATCCCGGCGAGCAGGGCCTGGGCCAGCTCCTCGGCGGATTCATCGAGTCGTCGAATGTCGATCCGACGCGGGAACTCATCTCGCTCATCCGCACGCAGCGCGCGTTCGAGATGAACTCGCAGGTCATCCGCGCCGCCGACGAAACGCTGCAGGCCGCGGCCCAACTGAGGCGATAAGCCATGACGCATAGGACGATCATCTCGCTCCTCATACTCGCATTGATGTCGATGCTTGCGCGCCCCGCGCATGCCGACTCGATCACACTCCGCCCCGGTGCCGCGGTGCCCGCGGACCGCCCCGTGACGGTGGGCGATGTCGCGATGCTCGTCGGTGAGCACGCGCAATCGCATGCGGCTGTCGTAGTCGTCCCGCACGCGGGAGACGCCGCCCTCGGCAGGGTATGGATCGAGGTCTCACTCAAGGACCTCCGGGACGCCCTGCAGGACGCGGGCGTCAACCCCGCCCCGCTCGCGATGTCCGGTTCGAGCTGCGTCGTCCGCCTGCTCGGTTCGGCCGAGCCGGTGTTGAACGACTCAACCGATGCGCCAGTAGCCAACGAAGCGCGCGTGGTGCTTGATGAAGGCCCCGCCACGATTCGCCTGCGCGTGGCGCAGGCGCTCTCCCGGCTGTACGGCGTGCCGCTCGACGACCTCCGACTGCTCTTCGACGAGCGAGACAACGCGTTCCTCGACCAGCCCGAGCTCGGGCGGCGCGTGGTCGTTATGACCGGCACCAGCGCGAACTCCGCCAGGCAGGGCGTCAATGTCCGCATCTACACGGGCGAGTCGGTCGATCAGGCGTGCGCGATCGGCGTCTCCGTCGAACTCCGCCGAGACACCATCGTTGTCGCGAGCGATGTCGCCCGGAAGGCGGCGATCACCCCGAGCGATGTCACCGTCCGGCGGATGTGGGTCGAGGGTGGCGGCGCGGCCCTGCTGACCGACGTCAACGATGCCATCGGCGCGGTGGCCCGGACCGATCTCAAGGCCGGCACCGTGATCCGCGCCAATCAACTGGAGTCACCCATCCTTGTGCGCCGAGGGGCCCTCGTCCGCGTGCAGTGCCTGAGCGGCGGAATCGCCTTGCAGATGCAGGCAAGAGCGCGAGGATCGGGCAAGAAGGGTGAGGTCATTGAGGTCCGCCGCGAGGGCTCGGCCAACTCATTTATGGCGCGCATCGATGGAGACAACTCCGTCGTACTCGAACTCGGCGGCACGCCCGTTGCGAGCGACAACTAACTCAGACATCTACCGGAGCGAGAACATTATGAGCATCAGAACAACCCCGACAGTCCTCGCGATAGCGCTCCTGGCGATGCCCGCCGCGGCGCAAAGTCTCTACGAACGCCCCGTCGCCCCCGCGCGGAACACCGGCCCGATGATGCGCCCGACCGGCAACGGATCGGCTCCCGGCCAGCCCGCTCCCACGGCCGTCTCCGATGACGACTCCGGGACCGAGGCGCCCCCCGGCGAGGTTGTTCGCCCCGCCGCGACGCCGGCCCCGACGCAGGCGGTCAGTCTCTTTCATGTCGAACCGCCCGAACCGGTGACCTTCAAGCAGAACGACCTCGTGACGATCATCATCTCCGAGCGTTCGCAGATCGACCGCACGCAGAAGCTGGAGGGCGACAAGTCCGTCGACGCGAACGGGCAGGTCGTCTCGTTCCCCGACCTCGTCAAACTGCTCACCGAACTCCGCGCCGAGAACGGACGCGAGTCCAACCTGCCCAAGGTGAACTTCGACTTCGAGAGCACCTACGACGGCGAAGGCAAGTACAAGCGTGACGACAAACTCACGGCACGCCTGACCGCCCGCGTTCTGGAGGTGAAGCCCAACGGCACACTGCTGCTGGAGGCACGCACCGCGATCAAGACCGATGACGAGGATCAGGTGATGGTGCTGTCCGGCGTCTGCCGACCCGAGGACATCACCAACTTCAACACGGTGCAATCGAACCAGATGTTCGACCTGAATCTCGTGATCGAGAACAAGGGGACCGTGGCCAAGAACGCCGAGAAGGGCATCCTCACCAAGATCTTCGACACCATCTTCGCGTTCTGATGCTCTCGCTCAGATCGGCCTGATGCGACGCTGCGGCGATTGTGCCCCCCCACCGCCACCATCATCCGTTCCCGTCGGTCGCAGCGGCGCGTCGTACTGGCTCGGGGGCGGCGCCGAGAGCCCGCCCGTCTCACCGATCACCTGATTGAGCGCGCCGACGGCCCGCGGTGCCGTCAGATGCCCGACCTTGCGGCTGCGCATCTCGCGTTCCAGCCGTTCCTCGAGCTCCGACACGCTGGTGATGATGATGCCCGCGTTCACACCCGCGCGGAAGCGCAGCACCAGCGCTGTCAGCCCCACGATGAGCACGAGAGGCAGGATCGCGAAACGCACCCAGAACCCCACGAAGCCGGGCGCGTTCGGCGCGTGCGTTCGGTACGCCTCGCTCGCGTCGGCGATGGTCTGATACGAAACAAACACGCCCGGGTACTGCGCCTCGGGGATCAGCATCGACATCGGCACACACAGGAGCGCCAGGATGATCGCCCAGGTCGTGGCCGTTACCGCCATCTCAACACCCGGAATGGAAGCGCCCCCAGCGACCGACACCGCCTGCAGCATCAGTACAACAAGCGTGATGCTCATGATGATGCCGACCGTCTGCGTGAGGTTCAGAAACCCCTTGAGCATCTCGGCGGCTCGGCCCTCGACGCGATTCACATCCGCGGGCTCTTGTCCCGCCTCGCTCGCCGTCATCGATGCGACCTGCTTCGGCTTCTCGTTGTTGACGACAACGACCGGCTCGTGCGCCGCGTCCGGCGGCTCGATCGCCTCATGGCTCAGGTCGGCGAAGCGTGCCTCGGTGAAGTGCACGATCCCCCACCCGAGCACCTGACCGATCAACGCCAGAGCGAGCACCAGCGACACGACCGAGATCGATCGACGCAGGTGCAGGATGGCTCGCGAGACATGGGGGCGGGGCTGCTTGTTCACCGACCGGCTCCAGATAGTGAGGAACGGCTGCGTCGCCCCTATCGGCTCGGAATGCCCCCGACTCAAGTCCGATCACCCAACCGCCGACGGCCGGGCTCGATCGGGCCCGCCGGACCGGCTATCATTTTCAATGATTCTTGAAATCACCCCCGTTTCGGATGCGTTATCGCGTTCCCGGGGGTGACCGAAGGGGGTAGGATGCCCCGATCCGATGACCCTCAACGCCCGCGGAAGGGGCCCGGCATGATCGCCAGATCCGACAGTGCAAACGCGCCCAACGAACTCAGGGCCAACCCCCGCGCTCCCGCCGAGCACCCCCGCGCCGATGCGCTCGACGAAGGGTTCCTCGCCGACGTCGCCTCGGGCAACGCCCGCCTCACCCCCGAGCAGGCGCTCGACCTCTACCGGCGCGCCCCGCTCATGACGCTCGGACGCTACGCCGACGCCCGCGCCCGCGCGCTCCACGGCGACACGCTCCGCACCTACGTCATCGACCGCAACATCAACTACACCAACATCTGCAACGCCAAGTGCACCTTCTGCGCCTTCCGGCGCGACGGCGACGAGCATGACGCAT
>CALFMQ010000316.1 GCA_937879825.1 uncultured Phycisphaerales bacterium | reverse complement strand
GACCCTCGGTCCGCGCTGCCTCGGCGCGCTGATTCATGTGCCGGTCCCACCGATACGCGCCCGCCTCCGAGAGGATCTGCGCCGCTTCTCCGCCCGCATCAAGAATGAGCGTCGCGATGCGGGACTCCTGTTCGCTCTCCTCACCCGGCTGCGCCCCCCGCTCGCGCATCCGCTCGAGCCGCTCGATCTCTGCCACGATGTCCCGGGCCCGATCGATATCGCCCGCGACGCTCGCGAGCGTCCTGTTGGCATTGGCCGTGGCCGTCTCGATGTCTGTCTGTCGAATCTGATCGGACTGCACGACATTCTCGAAGGACGGCGCGACCGTCTGCGCCTCGGGGCGAACGCCCGCCATCCCGACGAATACCACATGCACGCCCGCGTCGAGACGGGCATCGAACTCGCTCTGCAGCGCATCGGAGAGCGACTGATTCACCACGGGGCGTCTCGGTCCGAACAGGTCATCCGCCGTGAACGCGGACATCACGCGCATCATGGTGGACTGCGCGAGCGTGCGCAGAATCTCGCGGCGGAACTGTTCGCGGTCCGTCGCGGGCCCGTCCTGCGCGATCCGCAGATACTTGCTCAGCTCCGCGATCTCGTACTGCACGGTCACATCGGCCGCCACCAGATCGGGCTCATCAGACGACGAACGCACGAAGATGTACTGCTGGTCCGACGCCGCGGCGTCGGTCCACAGGATCGGGCCCGTCCCCGTGTCCTGAAGATTCGTCCCGCCGCCGATCGTGAACTCGTTCACCTGGCTCGCCGGGTAGGTCTTGATCGATCCGAGCGGCCACGGCTCCTTCATCACGAGCCCCGGCCCCTTCTCGCCGACCAGTTTGCCGCGCTTGAGCAGCATGCCGCGCTCATTCGGCTGAACAACCGCGAACGCCGACAACAACCAGAGCACGCCCAATCCAAGAATCGCCAGCGATGTAATGGACCGGGCAACGAGGCGGTAGAACCAGGTGCTCGAGACGTTGTATCCGAACTGATAGTTGATCGCGTCGGAAATGGAGTCCGCCAGGCGATCCGGCGCCGCGGCGAACGCCAGCACGCGCGAGTCGAACGCGGGGCGCAGGTACTCGCCCTTTTTCCGCGGGCGATACAGGTTCAGAACGAAGTTCAGGAATGCCTCGGCGCCCAGCGCGATCGCGTACACGCTGAAGATCACCGGCAGGTACTTCAGGAGCCCCGCGTTGCCGATCGTCTTGCTCGCCAGGAAGTGCGCCAGCGCGAGCATCATGCCGATCAGTGCCGCCGACACCGCTGCGCCCGCCCCGCCGTGCAGCAGGTCCCACACTTTCTCTTTGGCCATGCCCGCGATGAATCTCGCGAAAATGAACGAGACGATCGCGATGCCCAGCCCCACGGCGATGAGCCACCCGGACTGCTCGGGTGTGTGGGCCGCATCGGAGACCGCCTTCAGGTTCGCCGGCAGGCGGACCGCCCCGACGAGCACATACGCCCCGCCCACGACCAGACTCAGGATCGGCAGGAACCACCGGTGCATCCACGCCAGGCGCGAGGACTGCACGCGGACATCCGCACCCGCCTCCTCAAACACGCGGGACCGGGCCGCGTCGGAGGTCGCGTACGCCTCGGCCTCCAGCGCCTCGACCCGCTCGAGCTTGTGCTGGAAGAACACCAGCACCAGACCGAACCACACGATGATCCCCGGGATCATCGCGTACGCGCCCGCCTGGGCCGCGGGGTCCTTCTGATAAATCCCGAACAGGAGCAACCCGAGCGTGAACACGATGTGGGTGAACAGGCCGATCAGACCGACCGATGCTGCCCGCTGGTATGAGATAGGGTCGGCGTTCATGCGTCGATGAGCGTGCCTTTCGGTGCCCCGGATCACGGATCAGGTGATCGGCGGGCGGACTCAGGGAATCACATCTGGAAACGCCGGCGAGCAGGAGGAGCCGACGGACCGGCGCGGGTCGCATTCTCGCCGCCGACCGCCATCGTGTCCAACCGACCGCCGTCACCCGTGGCCATTCTCCGCCTGCGCGCGAACAATGGGACCCCGGGCTTCGTTGAGGTACGGGAGTCGTCCCCCCCGTGTTCGCACTGACGCGGGTGAATCGCTACTGTTTTCGCTTCCCCGCGTCCTTCTGGAGTCTCCATGTTCGGACAGACCCTGGCGATCGTCCGCAATACATTCCTTGAGAGCATCCGCCAGCCGATCTTCTTTGTTCTGGTGATGGCCGGGGGGATCCTCCAGATCTTCAACAGCGCCCTGGCCAACTACGGCATGGGGATCGCCGAGGAGGAAGAGGTCACCGGGGACGACAAACTCCTCCTCGATGTCGGCTTGGCCACCATCCTCGTGTGCGCCACCCTGCTCGCGGCGTTCATCGCGACCTCGGTGCTCTCCCGAGAGATCGAGAACAAGACCGCCCTTACGGTGGTCTCCAAGCCCGTCGGACGCCCCATGTTCGTCCTCGGCAAATACATCGGCGTCACCTCCGCGATCCTGATGGCCGCCGTTCTGATGTTCCTTTTCTTCCTCTTCGCAGTCCGGCACAAGGTCATGTCCACCGCCTCGGACACATACGACGGGCCGGTCCTGATCTTCCTCTCTCTCGCGGTCCTGATCTCTATCGCCATCGGCATCTGGGGCAACTTCTTTTACGGGTGGGTCTTCTCATCCACATCGATGCTGATCATGCTCCCGCTTGTGCTGATCGCCTATGTGCTCACGATGTCGGTCTCGAAGGAGTGGGCGTTCCAATCGATCGCGACGGACTTCAAACCGCAGGTGACGCTCGCGGGCTTATGCGTGCTGATGGGGGTCCTGGTCCTGACCGCGGTCGCCCTCGTTTGTTCAACGCGCCTCGGGCAGGTGATGACCGTCGTCGTCTGCACGGGCGTCTTCATGCTCGGCCTGCTCTCCAACTACCTCTTCGGCAGGCAGGCCTTTAATAACCAACAAGTCGGCGTCATCGCCTCCGTCGAGTACCCCTCCACCTCGACGCTCATGCGCGGCGGCGACCAGGCGATCATCGCATTCAAGCAAGCACCGCGCGCCTCGCTCAATCCGGGCGACTCCATTTACTACGCCGCCGATCCCGCCGGCGCGAGCATGGCCGTCCCCGCGCACGAGCGCTTCGCGGGCTCGCTCACCGACAACGACGCCGTCTTCATCGGCAAGGACAAGGCCCTCACCATCGTGAGCGTGCCCGACGAAATGAGCCGGACGATCGTGAACATCGGCGGCATCAACCTCGCGCGCCAGCCGCGCGAGGGCGACTATGTCTTCGAGCGCCCGACCGAGACGAAACTCTGGGCCAAGGCCGCGTGGTCCGTCGTTCCCAACATGCAGTACTTCTGGATGGTCGACGCCGTCACGCAGGGACACCCCATCACCGGGCGCTACATCGCGCTGGCGGGCAGTTACTCGCTTGTGCAGGTGACCGCGTTCCTCTCGCTCGCAGTGATTCTCTTCCAGCGCCGCGATATCGGTTGACTCCCCGGACGCGCCTTAGAACACCAGCAGGCACCCGCAGATCCAGACGATCGCGATCACCATCAGCACCGCGGTGTACCCCACGATCTCGCGCGCCTTGCATCCCGTGATCGCCAGCAGCGGCAGCGCCCAGAACGGCTGGAGCATGTTCGTCACCTGATCGCCGTATGCCAGCGCCATGATCATCTTCGGCACCGGCACGCCCGCGCTCAGCGCGCTCTCTACCACGATCGGCCCCTGCACCCCCCACTGCCCGCCGCCCGACGGCACGAACATATTCACCACACCCGCCGACAGGAATGTCATCAGGGGCAGCGTCGTTTCGTTCGAGGCGCCCGCGATCGAGCGCGCCAGTTCGCCCGTCAGCCCCGAGCCGTTCATCAGGCCCATGATCCCCGCGTACAGCGGGAACTGCAGGATGATCCCCGCGCAACCACGCGCACCTTCTTCGACAGCACTCACCAACCGCATCGGCGAGCCATGGAGGATCAGCGCGAGCATCACCATGGTCAGGTTCACGGTGTTGGGGTTGAGTTTCAGTATTCCCGATTGGTCCCACGCGATCGCGCCGTCCTCACCCCGCGGCAGGTAATACGACCACGCCCACACCGCGATGATCGCCGCCAGCGTGAGATTGACGAGCGGCGTGTCCTCCAGAATCCGCGGGATCAGCCCCTTGTCGCTCGTCGCTTCCTCGCGCTTGGGTTCTTCGATCGTGCGC
>CALFMQ010000315.1 GCA_937879825.1 uncultured Phycisphaerales bacterium | reverse complement strand
TCGTATCGGCTTTGAGTCGATGTCCAGGTAGAGTTCCGTTGCAACACGCATGACGATCGAGTTGGCCAAGAGGTCTTTCCTGGACGCGAGTTGGTAGTAAAAATGATTGAGCTGATCGAGCCGGGCGCACAAGAGCACTCTTGCATCACTCGTGCTGTGCTCGTGCATCGAATAGATCATGACAGAGCCGTACAGCAAGTGCCGGTAGTGTTGGCGCTGACTCTCGAAATCCGGCACATAGCGCGCAATGTCGAGTACCTTCCGCTTCCCCTTCCCGTCCGGCGGGCAGACCTGATCGAAGAGGGCGGCGGTGAGCCAGGTCCAGAATCCGGTGTCGGCCAGGGGGGGCTTGGCGTCGGCCTCATCGAACGCTTCGGAGAGCCAGCGCGCAAAATCCATGCGGTTCTCGAAGGGCCGGCGGACGATCTGGATTTCGGGCGTGAGCGGCGTGGAGAGTGTGGGGTCGGAGACGAGTTGATCTGGCGCGGGGAGCGTGTCGTTGGCGCGGAGCGCGCTGAGATACTCGCGGAATGCGTCGATGCCTTTGTCGTTGAACCGTCTCAGGATCAATGTGCGCCCTCCATCGATGCGGCCATCAGGTCGCGCGCTCTAACGGAAGAGCGCGCAAAGTCCTTGACGGCGCGTGCGATCCACTCCTGTCGCTCCTGTTGGTCTTCCTTGGGTGGGCACTCATCGCCGACCATCTGCGGGAGCGATGTGGCGAGTTGCACCCATGCGTGGCCCCAATCGTCCTCATCTTCGACCGACTCTTCCTCCCCGGTAAGGAGTAGATGTGTGAGCACAGAGCGGAGAACCTCCGGGAACACGAGCGCGATGAACCGGCGGTCGTGCGGGAGGGCGCGGTCGGGGTCGGCCTGATCGTCGATCCAGAGGGTTGGTTGATACCCGGTGTTCTCGAAGTCGAGCATCCAGACGGGGCCTTCGAGATCTTTGTGATGGATGTGGAGGATTCCCTGCTTCTTCGCCTCTTCGTTGATGAGGCGGATCTGTCGCGCGTCGGCGAGCAGGCGCCCCTGCTGTTCTCCGACGCCGACGATCTTGAGTCGGAAGAGGGGCGGTGGGAGGTCGTCATGGAACTCGGTGAGTTGGCGGTCTTCGGGTGTGAGGATTGCGGGATTGGCGACGGTGCCAAGTTCGAAGCGCATGCGAGCAGGGGGGCTGCCGCGGTACGCCTCGAGCGCGATGCGCGCGTCGTCAGGGAGCGTCTTGGGGAGGTTGAGTTCGATTTCGAACGACGGTGCGCCGGACGGGTTGTAGTCTGCGAGGCGGACCCCGACATGCTCGCGTTTGAGATTAATCCTCTTCGTGTAGTTCATCCGGCGAATCGGCATCGTGCTCCTCCTTTCCGGCGCGGGCCTCGACAATCAGATCACGGTTGGGATCGAACCCGGTGACGAACACCTCGAAGGGCGCGTCGGCGACGGCCACCTCGAGGTGGTTGGGGTCGATGACAGTGGTCGTGGCCCCCTTGCTCGACGCGATGCTGATGCCCCACTTCTCGTTCTCGGTGAGATCGAAATCGTCTGGCTCGTATTGCTTCCACGGCGATCCGGAGAGCGTGTCGTACGCCATGCGGAGCTTGATAAGAGCGGGCGGTGTTGTGCCCGGCTCTCCCGGCGCGAGCCGGAAACCCGACTCCACTTCGTGGAGCGTGAATCGGCGCTTGACCGTAGAGAGCGGCGGGGGCGGATCGGGTGGTTGATCGCCCAGTTTCTTGGTTCGTCCGCGTGACTTTGTGGGTTTGTTCCCCTGATCGAGCGTGCGAGAGAAGTAATCGATCGCGATGGAGGCGTCGGGGCGCTCGTCCGATGCGCGAAGGAACTGCACGAGCGAGCGCACAGCGGTCTTGACGAAGGTGACGACATGGTTGCCGTGGATATACCGCCCTTTGAAGTTGGAGGTTCCGGCGGCCCAGTCGGAGTGATTCGGGGGTTCAGCGGCTCTGAGGAGGTCGGCGATGGGCTTGTCCTCGATCACGACAAGCGATCGAACGCGCGAGGCACCGGGCGCCCGGCGTACCTCGTTGATACAGAGCCGCTCTCGAAAGAACGCGGGGGCGATGTCTCCGCGAGCCGTATCGTCGTTTTCGAGAAAGACATCAAAGTGCGTTTTGATCGGCTCGGTGTCGCTCGCGGTGGTTGTTCGAATGTGCAGTGGAACGCGGATGGCGATGCGCTCGCCGCGCTCGAGAGTCGCGCGGAGGTCCGCACGCTGCTCTTCAGAGAGGAAGTCCGGGCTCCACTTCTGCGGCGCGTCCGCTTCTGGTTGACCTTCAAGCGTGACCCGGTCGTCGTCCCGGAGCCCGAGCGCCCACTGCGCGAGCCGCACGCGCGGTAGCAATGGGGACAGGCCGTTCTCGTTGTCGAGGGCCTCGATGATTGCCTGTGCGGACAGGTCGGTGATGCGTCCATTGATATCGATGGTGACCCGAAGTTCATTGGCGAGGATCGCGAAGTAGTATTCGGAAGCGACGGCCTCGATCAGATGACCGCCTTCGAGGGTGTTCTGGATCCACGGGATCACGAGTGTCAGACCAGGATCGCCGGGCTCACGCGAGACATCGAAGTCGTGGGTGAACTGATCGAAGACGGCCTGGTCTTCGGATGGTTTGGGAACCTGCCCGTCGTTCCACGATTCGGCGAGATACATCGGGGGGAGGTATTGCGTGTCGGCAACCTTGCGAATCTTGAGGATGCACTTGCCCATGAGATAAGTGCGGTTGTCATCGGATCGGGTTGTGTACGCGATGTATGTGTTGACGCGGCTGGTTCTCGGGAAGACATTCTTGCCAACGCCCCAACTGCCCTGTTCGCCAGCGGCTTTGCGCGTTCGCCCGTCGCTTCGGAGGAAATCGACGAAGTTGTTCTGGGGTCCGTCGATGTCGTCGCTCAGGATGTCGCCTGTGAGGCCGGGCGTGCCAAAGTCTTCGACGACGAGGTAGTTGCAGGGCTCGTCCGAGGTCGGCACCTCACGCAGTCCAACGCCCGACGCTTCGAGGTGCGCTCGCAGACCACCGAACCATCTTGAACTGACGGCGGGGCTTGCAGCATGGGGTGTTCCGGCGCGGAGTGACAGGCGGACATGTACCGGGCTCGTGCGTCGCTCGATCTTGCGTCCGGCGTCGATTGCGTTCTGCAGTGCTTCACGAACTAGCGGGACTGCGGGGCGGTCCTCATCCGGAAAGAACTCGCCCGAGATCACATCCTGAATGTCGCTTCCGATTGGACGGCGTTGTGCGTGCCATTGGAGGGGTTGCATTTCTGATCTCCGTGATTGACTCAGGCATCCTTGAAAGCGGATTCGACGACGGCTTCCAAGCCACCCCGCGCGGCAGAGGTGTATCCGTTGCGCCCGTGCTTGGTAAGCGCACCGAGCGATCGGAACCACCTGATCAGCAGATAGATCTGGTACGCGGGCACATCGCCAGCGGATGAAGTGACGGTCCCGAGCGACTCGACGGTCCAGATCTTGCCGGGCGACGCGCTGCCATCGATGTGGTGCGCGAGCGCGATGGCGGCTTCCTTTGGCGCGTGGTGCTCGTACTGCTCCTGATGGCGTTTGGACCATCCGATCTTGGTGATCCATCCGTTTGCGATGTGGAAGCGGGGATACCCGAGATGCTTCTCGCTCGGGCAGTCTCCGGCGCGGGAACTCCGGGGCGGAGTTGCTCGCGGCAGCGGCGTTGCGTTGCTCCGCTCTTGACTCAGATGGACCTGAGACTCAGTGCGCTGGATGCCGCTGTTGTTCTCGGCGATCAGACCGGCCAATGCATCAGCCAAGCGGGCGAGCGGGGCGAGGTCGGCGTATCGCCCGGCGTCCAGCTGCTGACGCATCAGATCGCGCAACGCCGTTTCGGCGTTCTCGACCACTCTAAGGCCCGAGGCAATCGAGTCCATGTCAATACGGTATCATACAGCGATAGCGAAGCAACCGGCCTAGAAGCACAATGAAGCATTTTATGTATTTTATATACAATGTCCGTCCAAGGTAGCCCGGAGTCGTTCAATCACCCCTTCAGAGTCAGGGTGGCCGCTATCACGGCGAGTGCGAGCACAATGCGGTAATAGCCAAACGGCGCCAGGCCGTGCTTGTTGAGGAACGAGACGAGCCAGCGGACGGCGAGGGCGGCGCTGATGG
>CALFMQ010000314.1 GCA_937879825.1 uncultured Phycisphaerales bacterium | reverse complement strand
GTTGCGGCGATCATGTTGAGTGCGTTGGCGGCGTCGGCGGCGACGGAGCCGAGGGTCCTGGGGGGCGCCGAGTCGCGGGTGTAGCCGGTGCCGCGGTCGTCGTAGCGGTAGACGGCGTAGCCGCGGCTGTTGAGGGTGCGGGCGAGGTCCTGGTAGGGCTTGTGTGCGCCGGTTGTCGGGCCGACGCCGTCGCGGTCGTTGAGGCCGAAGGTTCCGAGGATCACGATGCAGGGGAAGGGGCCCGGTCCGGCGGGCATTGTGAGTTCGCCGAAGGAAGTGCCGGCGCCCTCGTTGATGAACGAGCGGTATGAGACGATTCGTGCGTCCTGCTGGAACGATGCGGGAGACACCTTGCGCTCGCGCGTGTAGGTGCCGTCGAGCGTCTTGCCGTTATTGCTGATCTGGAGATCGAGCATGCCGGTGATCTTCTCGGGGATGGAGGCGACGAGGAGATCGATATCGGGTTCGTACTGGAGATCGCCCAGTGTTGCTGCGAAGAGTTGATGCTCGGGGATGTCGAATTCGCCGACGACGAGGCCGTCGGGCCTGGTGCCGACGCGGAGCGTGACATCGAGCGGCGCTTCGTCCTGATCGATGACGCCGGTCCATGAATAGAGCGTCGGCATCTCGAGGACATCGGGGCGCCGGGCGGCGACGATTCGAGCGGGCGGCTGCTCGAGGAGTTCGGGGTAGTAGCGGATCATGCCCTCGATGCGCTGGGCGTCGGGGGTGATTCGTAGTTCGCATTCTGCGGTTTCGGCGCCGGGGGGCGGGGGCAGTTTGAAACGGAGGATGTCGCCGGAGACCTGCGGATCGGTGCACCGGTAGCGGAACATGCCGAAGGGGGCGAGCGTGAGGATCACATCGATTCGGTTCTTGTCATCGCGGGTGATGTCGAGGTTCGCGAAGCCGTGCTTGGAAATCGAAGGGATCGACACCCCGCCGACGAACTTGCCGGCGAAGGGGAACTCGGAGGCGTAGGGGATGTTGTAGTTGCGGAGCGACGACTGCGCGGGCGCGAGTGCCGCCAGTAGCAGTACAGCCAGAATCCCGAGGGTGTGGGTGACTCTCATCGTCGTCGTTCTCCGGTGTTGGATGCTCTTCCCGTGCGGGGATTCTACCGGTGTGGCGGGGCTCCGATTCCGCTTGATTTCGGGTTATTCGGATGGTGACGCCCGTAGCCATTGCAGGAGATCGGGCAGGGAGACTGTGGCCAGACCGATGGAGGTATCAGCCATGCCGTAATAGAGCCGGAGTTCGTTGCCCGAGAGCGTTGCGCCGCAGGGGAAGACGACATTGGCGACATCCCCCTGGCGCTCGTCGGGGGTTGCGGGTCCGAGGAACCACTCGCGGCCCCGTGCGACGACGCGGCGCGGATCGTTGCGATCGAGGATCGCTGCGCCTACGCGGTAGATGGATCCGGCGGCGGTGTTGCGGACGCCGTGATAGACGACGAGCCAACCGTCGCTGGTTTCGATGGGCGGTCCCGCGAGGCCGATCTTGGCGCTGTCCCACCATCCGGCGGGTCTGGCGGACATGACGAGGCGGTGGTCTCCCCAGTGGCGGAGGTCGCGCGAGAATGCGATCCAGATTCCGCCGCCGGCGTCGGGGCAGGAGGGGCGGTGGAGGATGGCGTATCGGTCGGCGACCTTGGATGGGAAGAGCGCGGCGTCTTTGTTGTTGGGCGGGAGGATGATTCCGAGTCGGTCGAAGGCGGCGAAGTCGGTTGTCAGCGCGAGCGAAACGCAGGGGCCCGCGTCGCCGTAGGAGGTGAAGCAGAGGGCGTAGCGCCCGTCGTCGAGGCGGGTAACGCGCGGGTCTTCGACGCCGAATCGCTCTTCGGGTGCGCCATCACCGGAC
>CALFMQ010000313.1 GCA_937879825.1 uncultured Phycisphaerales bacterium | reverse complement strand
CGACCTCAACGGCGACGGCCTCGTCAACGCCGCCGACTTCGTCATCCTCGCCGGCGACTTCGGCTGCGGGAACTGAGCGGCGCATCCCCCCCGCGCCCCGGCCCCACCCGCATCACATCCGACATCCCACATCCGACATCAAACTCACTTGCCGCCGAGGAAGAACCCCACCGCCCCACCCACCAGCACCACCACCAGCATCGCCCCCATCGCCGCCAGAATCGTCATGTCGCCCATCATCGTCGCCAGCTGCGCCGGAGCAGCCCCGACGCTCGCCATCATCACGAACGCCACCGCCAGAGCCGCCGCCACAATCACACCCACACTCATCCCGCCCGTCAGCCCGCTCCACTTCGGGTCCAGCGCCTCCACCACGCCCACCGCCGCCGCCGGAGAGTCATCCTCCACCAGCGTCGACGCCGCGCTCGCGCCCTCGAACAGCCCGCTCTCCGATCCCACCGGTGGCGCGCCCGCATCACCCTCGCCCGAGTACAGATCGTCCAGCAGCCCCTCCGCGCCCAGCGATGTGTCATCCGACTCCCGCGTCAGATCCATCAGCCCCGAGCCCGAGCCGAACGACTCCAGGTTCATGTTCCCCAGCGGCTCCTCCGTCACCATCGTCGCAGCCGCAGGGTCCGTCTCATCCACCTCGCCCACATCGAACACCGAGATCCCCGTCCCCGTGTTCCCCGCCGCGCTCCCGCCCAACGCCGGACCGCTCCCCGACTTCCCGCCCGTGTCCGCCAGGCCCAGCGCGCTCTGCTCCGCCGAGTCCACCAGCGGGATCGACCCGTGGTCGTCATCCGCATCCGGCGCCAGCAGATCCACCTCCGCAACCTTGAAGATCAGCCGGTCCCCATCCCGGAACTCCGTCAGGACCTTCTGCGACGCCATCGCGCGCACCTCGTCCGGAGTCTTCCCGAGCCGCTGAGCCGCCTCATCCAGGCTGTAGAACATCTTCGCCATCGCCGGTTCTCCATCGTCTGCCGCCCCGAAACGCTCCCGCCCGGGCCGGAACCACCGTGAACCACACGATACGCGATGCCGCCCAACCCCGGTTCCCCCCCGCCTCCCGCTCCCCCGTGCCACCGATTCCGCGTCCCCGCGAAATCGGTGCTCCCCGTTTCCCCACCTCTCCCCGCAAGGGGGGAGGGTGCCGCGTCCTCGCGGCAGGAGGTGGGGTCCCACATCCGACATCCCACATCCGACATCCCACATCCGACATCCGACATCCGACATCCGACATCCACCTACCCCACCTCCCGAACCACCCGCACCGCCTCGTACGCCCGCGCAATGTCCCCGCGATCCGCAATCACCGGCGCAAACCGCGTGTTCAGCGGCTGCAGCCGCACCACCGTCGCCCCCTCCGCATACACCCGCAGAAACACCGCCGCCTCACCCCCGCTCTTCCACTGCACAAAGCAGTCCGCCCCGTCCCGCACCCGCTCCGTCGGATGACACACCGCAATGTCCCCCTGCACGTACACCGGCGCCATCGATTCCCCCACCACGCGAATCGCCACCGCGCGCGGATGACCAGCGCCCGGCGCCATCACCACCTCCTCCGCATCCACCCTCGCGCCCCCCGCGTCCAGGGGATGCGCCGGATACCCATCACGCACCCGATTCACCACCGGCACCACCCCCGCCTCCCCGCCCGCCACGCCCACACGCTCCGGCCGCATCTCCGCAACCAACCCCTCCAGCGCCTCCGCCAACTCCCCCGTCGCGTACGCATCCACCAGGCCCTTCTCCCGCACCAACCGAACCACACGCTCAAACCGCACCTGATCCCGCGCCATCCGCGCCACCGCCCCCCGAATCTCCCGCGGCGCTCGCTCCCACTGCCCCGCCAACACCAACGCATCCGGCGGCAACCCCAGCGCCCGCTCCAGCCGACGCAACAACCCCACCCCCGGCGGCCGCGCACGGCGACCATTCTCCACCTGAGATAAATACCCCGCCGCGCACCCCGCACGCGATGCGATGTCCACCAGCGTCAGCCCCAACTCCAGCCGACGCGACCGAATCGTCTGCCCAATCGTCTGCATCGCCGTGTTCTGCGCGCCAAGTTCCCGCGATACCCCACATCTAACTTGCATCCTCCCACTCTCGGGCTACAACTATCCACATAAGTTTTTTGAATAGTAAAACGCAAATGTGTGGGTAAATCGGCACAAAATCCACAAATCTGAGGGGCACGCATGGTCGTCCACATCCACGCCACCGCCATCCCCGTCGATGACTCCCTCGACCTCCGCAGAAAACGCTCCCGAGACATCGCCGCCACCATCGTCGCGCACGCCCGATACACCGCTCCCCCGGATCGCGAACTCGTCTGGGCCGTCTACCGCGATGGACTCACCGCCCGACAGATCGCCCACATCCGCGACCAATCCCCCCGAACCATCCGCGCACGCATCCGCCGCGTCACCGCACGGCTCATCTCCGATCGCTTCAAGTTCGTCGTCCGACACCGCGACGCCTGGCCCGCCCAGCGCCGCGCCATCGCCAACGCCTGCATCCTCCACGGCCTCTCCATGCGCGATGCAGCCACGGAACTCCGCATCTCCCTCCACGTCATCCGCAGAGAAATCGCCCTCATCCACGCCCTCATGGCCGAACACCGCCGCGCGCCCCGCCCCGCACGCGCACCCAGACCCAACACCATCCCCGCACCGCGCACCACACCACGCCGCGACCCCGCCCCGCGCCACACATCCACCACCACTCCCAACGCAACCATCCCCCAACTCCACCAATGAACCCCGCCCACTTCCCCGCTGCGCTCGACCTCTCCATCCCGCACTTCCATCCGCCCGCCCTCTCCCGCACCGCAGCCGAGATCGCCTGCGCCCTCGGCATCACCCGCAACGATCTCACGCCACCACAACTCCCTTCCCCGCTGCACATCCCCCTCACGCCCGCGCGCATCACCCTCCTCACCGGCCCCTCCGGCGCGGGCAAGTCCACCATCCTCCGCGCCGCACGCGCCGCCTCAACGCTCCGCACCATCCACCTCGACCCCCGCCGACCGCTCCCCCCGCGCCCCGCCTGCGACCTCGTCGCGCGCACGCCCCATCACGCCATCCGCGAACTCGCCCGCGCCGGCCTCGCCGACATCCGCGCCATGACCCGCCCGCCCGCGCACCTCTCCGAAGGCCAGCGGTTCCGCCTCCGCCTCGCCATCGCGCTTAACCAACTCCTCCACGCCCCCCGCCCTCCCCGCGCACGCCCCACACCAACCCTGCTCACCATCGACGAGTTCGCAGCCGCGCTCGATCCCCTCACCGCGCACACCGTCGCCGCCGCCCTCGCGCGCACCCGCGCCTCCCTCCCGCACTACGCCTGCCTCCTCGCCACCCCACGCA
>CALFMQ010000312.1 GCA_937879825.1 uncultured Phycisphaerales bacterium | reverse complement strand
CAGCCCCGCGCGCATCACCTCCGGGTTGTCCGCCCGAACACCCGACATCGCGATCAACGCAATCCTCATGACGCCAGCCCTCCCATCACCGTCGCGCCGCAACCGACCGCCGTCGCAAGCACCGGCACAACAAAGATGTTCTTCAGCCGAGGCCGCAAACCCACCAATCCGCAGCACAGCGGCATCGTCACCGCGCCCACACCCAGCGCCACCGACGCAATCAACCACACGCCATCCAGCCCCGCGCCGACACCCATCGCCGTCAGCGCGAAGAGCGCATTGACCGCGCCCAGCCCGAAGAACGAGATGTGCCCGAGCCGGAAGAGCCGCCGCCGAAAGGCGTCGTACCCCCCAAGAAACCCGTCCCTGTGAAACCCCAGGCCCAACAGAGCCCCGGACCCGATACCCAGTAGAAACAACGCCCACGCCAGAAGCAGATTGGGATGCATCGCCGCCTCCATTAGCAAATACTAACTAAGTACATACTAACTTATTGGCAGCGGCAAACAAGCGATTTCACGACAGTTCGCGAAAGATCACGCCAGATCGTGCCTCAGCACGCCGCCCCCCACGCCCCCAGCACCACATTCAGGTCATCGACATCGATGACCCCGTCGCCGTTCGCCACATCCAGCGGCGACCCCACGCCCACATCCGTCCCCCACGCGCTCAGCAGCGCATTGAGATCATCGACATCAACGCCGCCCGACCCGTTCACATCACCCACGCACGCCGGCGGCGCGTCGTATTCGATCGTCAGGCACACCGTGTGGAGCGTCCCAGAGTCGTTCGCCGCAAGATCCGCCACCGTGATCGTCCACTGCCCGCCAGCATCCAGCCCATCGAACCCCGCCAGCGCTTGCGCCGGAATCAGATCACCGACAAGCATCGGCTCCGGCTGCGGATCCGGCTTCGAGGGCACGCACAAGTCCACCGGCGAGACCGTCGCGTCATCACGGAACGAAGCATCGATATCCCGCCCGCCGCACCCGTACGGGAAGAACCCGAGATTCACGCGGTCGAGAATCTTCACGACCGTCCCGTCGTGCTCGATCTGAATCACCAGGTCCCCCAGCCATGTGTGGTCCAGATCAATGTCGACCACAACACCCGTCACCGTCGCACCATCGGGCAACACGAACGACATCACAACCTCGCCGTCGTTCCCCTGTGAGATCGCCTGCTCGACATCCATCACGCACATCTGCGCGCTGTCCGCGTACGCACCCGACGCGAGCCCGATCATCGCAACGACCGACGTCATCATGCTTGTCTTCATGGCCATCCTCATCGCGCCGCGTTCGCGTTCATCGTCGCATTCCGAACCGTATCCGTGTACTGCGCCGGGTCCTGCATCCCCGTCGTGTGGCACCACCCCGCCTTGTGCCCCATGTTATTCGCGCCCGGCAACTGCCCCGCCACCATCTCCACCACGCCGTCATCCGGGTCCGTCAGGAAGAAATCGGAAAGGAAGTTGCAGTAGTCGTACACGAACGGCTCATCCAGGAAGCTCGTCGTGTGGTAGTACACCTGCTGCCGCGCCCAGGTCGGCACGAAACTCAGCCACGCCGCCGAACCCGCATAAGTCAAATCCGTATTCTCGCCGCAACCCGTCCCGAAAATACTCCCGAGCACCGCCAACTCACCCGCCAGCGCCGTCCCCTGATACGGCGAGCCCACCGATTGAATCAGCCGCGGCCCGCGCGCCCAATCCAGACCGCTCCAGTAGAACGTATACAACTGGAGCGACGCCAGCCCCCCCTGCGAGTGCGCGATCACGCCGAACGACTTCGAGTCCTGGCTCTGCGCGCCGATCAACTGCGCAAACGCATCGTTCGACCGCGACTGGTTCGGATCGCTGAAAATATCCGTCGGAGACGTGAACTGCCCCGTCGGCCACGGGTTCCCGCCCGCGCAGTACCCGTGGATGAGCATGATGTTGTGCGCCGACACCGCCGACTCCACACCATTCGCGCTCGACGCCGGCGCCGCCGATGGAACAGCAATCGCCCGCCCCGCATTCATCCGCCCCGTGAGCATCTCAGTCGAAATCCCCC
>CALFMQ010000311.1 GCA_937879825.1 uncultured Phycisphaerales bacterium | reverse complement strand
AGGCGGCGGTCAAGGAGTTAGGTGAGCGCGTCATTAGGGAGGGTGGCGAAGAAGCACTCGACCGGCTTGTCAAGAAATGCGCCCATGCAGGGCCGGATGTATTGCGCGCCGCAACCAACTCACCAAATGTGCCTCGCATGCTTTCAGCACTCGATGAACTGCCCGAAGATACGGTATTGCCCGCTGCCCGTAGGTTGGCTGCTGGAATTGATGGGCGGGTCCTGGCACAGACTGTTGATCGGTATGGCGCTGCGGCATTGCGTGCGGAACTGAAGCACCCGGGAGTGGGCGGCAATCTTGTGCGGCATCTTGGCGATGATGGTTCTCTGCTCTCTACGGAGTTGTCGACCCCCGCTGCGATTCAAGTCGCCGGCCATGCCGCAGATATTGCGAAACTACCACAGACTCAAAGGGATGGGGTGATCGCGTTGCTTCATCGGGATGGTGAGCGTGTTGCGGGCTTCTTGGCTCGGTTTGCACAAAAGCACCCTAAAAAGTCATTATTCACCTTGGCAGGTGCCCCCATTCTTTTGGCAAACTCTGATGAGATTCTTGGTGGCGGCGGCGAGATCGTATTGGATGCGGAAGGCAATCCGGTTTTTGTTCCGAAGTCGGGAGTGGTGGAACGCGTCGTAGGCAGCGCGGTCACACGAGTATTGAATGTGATTCTCCCGATTGTCGCCGTGGGTGCCGCAATATGGATTGGTATTAAGGTGCTGTTCGCCTACAGATCGGCGAAGATGCGGCATGAAACGAATGTGGCGCGCAGTACGCGGTGAACCTGCTCGCCCATGGCGCCCTATACGGTGTTGCGTGGTACGCTCGCGGGCGGAATGCTCCACGGGAGGTGATGTCATGCGCGGATGGATGCGTCGTGGGATGGCGGGTGCGGGCGTGGTTCTGGCGGCGATCGTCATGGGCGGGACAGCGCAGGACGGGGATGGTGATGCCGTGTCGCGTGAGGATGCGATTCGGATTGGCATTGAGCGGATCGTTGGGATGGAGGAGGGGAATCCGAACGCAGAGGGAGCACACGCGACGGGCGAATGGCCCTACGAGGGTGTGTACAGGGTTCGGGGCGAGATTCCGATCGGGTACCGGGTGGGGGGGACCTCGATCGCTGTGATGGCGATGACACGCGCGCCGGGATACGAGGATGACGCGTCGCGGCATGAGGCGGTGGCGCGGGGGATCGAGTTTGTGTGCGCCTCGATCGCCCATCCGCTGATGAGCCATGAAGAGTACGACGCGGGGTACGACGTGCGCGGATGGGGGTATACCTACGGGCTGATGATGCTCTGCGAGTTGACGCGGCGCGGGCTGATTCCAGAGGGGCAGAAGGACGCGGCGGGCAAGGCGGTGGTGTTCTTCCTTGAGGGGATCGAAGGGACGGAGATTCCGGAGGTGGGGGGATGGAACTACGCGCGCGGGCCGGGTCGGGAGAAGGTATCGCCCCCGAGTACTTTCATGACGGGGCCGACGCTTCAGGCGCTGTTTCTGGCAGAGCGCGCGGGGTTTGATGTTGATGATGCGATGATCGAACGGGCGCTGAAGTACCTGGAGTCGGCGAGCGCGGAGACGGGGGAGTTTGTGTATTCGGGCGATGGCACGCGCGGCGCGGGCGGCGTGCCGGGCGCGACGGGCCGGATGCTGGCGTGCGAGACGACCTTGATGCTGGCGGGACGTGGATCGGTGGCGCGGGTGCGGAGTGCGCTGGATGCGTTCATCGCGCACTGGGACCGGCTGGAGGAGCGGCGGAAGCAGAACGGGACGCATGTGGCGCCGTTCGGCGTCGCGCCGTATTACTTCTACTTTGCGCATTACTACGCCGCGGTTGCGGTGGAGATGATGCCTGCGAAGGAGCGGCGGGAGTATCGCAAGCAGGTGGAGGAACTGATCTTCCGCACGCGGGATCAGGATGGGACATGGAATGATCGGGTGTTCGACCGGAGCGCGAACTACGGCACATCGATGGCGGTGATGGGGCTGCTGATGCGGGACGCGGGGATGCCGGTGGGGTGGGTGGCGGACGTCGAGGGTGAGTGATAGGAGCCGCTTGTTGCTTTGCAACGATGCGGTGGCACCCGAGTCGCCTAACTATGCGCGTCGGCGCGGAGCCAGTCGGGCAGGGCGCTGGGGCGGCCCGATGCGTCGACGCAGGCGAGCGTGGTTGACGCGGTGACGAGCAGTTCGTTGTTGGTGGCGGGGTCGTTGGTGACGCGATGGACGGCGTAGGTGTGGTCGAGTCGCGCGCGGCCGCCTCCCGAGACTGTGGTGTCGATGCGGACGAGGTCGTCGTAGCGGGCGGGGCGTTTGAACTGGATGTCGAGTTTCGTGATGACCAGGAAGAGGCCGACGGATTCCATCTGGGCGTATGTGAGGCCGCCTTCGCCCCCCCCACGGAGCATCTCGGTGCGGGCGATCTCGAGCCAGGGGATGTAGGCGGCGTGGTGGGCGACGCCCATGGGGTCGCACTCGCAGTAGCGGACGCGGATGGTGATTGATCCGGTACGGGGAAGTGGATCGGTCGGGGCGACGGGGGCTGAGGGCTTCGGGCCTGAGGATCGCATGGCGGCGAGTGTATCGGTGGGAATGGAGCGGATACGGCTTGCACTATTATTTAGTCTAGACTAAAGTATTATTGATGACGGACGCGATGTCGATTCTGGCGGACCCGACGCGAAGGGCGATTCTGCAGATGGTGTGGGGACGGGAGTTGGCTGCGGGCAGGATCGCGGGGTGCTTCGATGTGACGGCGGGTGCGATCTCGCAGCACCTGGCGAAGTTGCGGGAGGCGGGGCTGGTGCGGATGCGGCGGGCGGGGCGGCATCGCTTCTACGAGGCGGACTTGGAGGCGCTGGGGCCGCTGGCGCCGGCGCTTGAGGCGATGTGGCGATCGAAGCTGGATGAACTCAGGGCGCTGGCGGAGGCGGAGCAGCGCGCGATCGACAAAGAAGGAGCGGCGTGATGGATGGCGCACTGCGGTCGGGCGTTGTGGAGATGCGTGTGACAATCGCGGCGCGCGCTTCGACCGTGTTCAGGTTCTTCACGGAGCCGGAGCGGTTTGCGCAGTGGATGGGCGGCGGGGCCACGGGGCAGCCGGTGCCGGGAACGACGATCGATGCCAGGCCCGGCGGCGCGATGGTTGTGACCTACCCCGGTGGGGCGAGGGCGCTCGGCGAGGTTGTCGAAGTGGATGAGCCGAGACGGATTGTGTTCACATGGGGGTATGAGGGCGGCGCGAACGGGATGCCTCCCGGCAGTTGCCGCGTGACGATCACGTTGGAGGAATGCGCCGACGGGACAACCGTCACGCTGCGTCACGAGGGGATTTCGACGGAAGAGGTTCGCAAGGGTCACGAAACGGGTTGGCGGTTCTACTTGTCGGTGTTGGCGGCGAAGGGATCCGCGGAGCAGTTCGCGGGGGGTGTGGAGTCGGTTTGTGCTGCGTATTTCGGTGCGTGGAATGCGGATGACGCACTGTCGCGGCGGGGGATGCTGGAGGAAGCGTGCGACAGGGGCGTTGCGTTTCGAGATGGATACGGGTGTGTGGAGGGCATCGAGGCGCTGGATGCGCACATCGGCAACTCGCGGAAGCACATGCCGGGATTCACGATTCGGGCGACGGGCGCGGCGGGCGTGTCGCACGGATGGGTGCGGATGGCGTGGTCTATCTCGATGGGCGGAGGGCCGGCGATGATGACCGGCGAGAACTTTGCGCGGCTCACGATGGACGGGAAGCTGCGCGAGGTGATCGGCTTTGCCGATGCGCCGAAGCCGGGTGCATGAGGCGTCTGCTGGTCATGGTGGGCATCGACGGGGTCGGCTGTGCGGGAAGTGATCCCGTCGGGCGGCGGTCATGAACGATCGGGCGGTCGGCGTGATGCTCGCAGATGAGAGTGCGATTGTGCTGCCACGATCACGCGGCGTTTGCGCGGCCGGCCAGCGCCAGGACATCCTGCGTCCAACGCGCGATGTGGCGTGAGACATCCTGCTTGGAGTAGACGGCGTTGGCGCCCGCGTTTCGGGCGGCGCGGATGGTCGGCGCGTCGTGGGACGCGGTCAGGACGATGATGGGGAGGGAGTCGAGGTCGGGGTTGCTCCGCAGTTCCTTGATGAGATCGACGCCGGAGATGCCCGGGAAGATCAGATCGACGATGACGAGATCGGGGAGCGTGTGCGCGTTGTTCTTGAGTTCGGCGACGCGACTGGAGATCTCAGAAGTCTCGGTGACGCACTCGACATCGACATTCGGTTCGCGACGGAACATGGCGTCGAGGAGGCGTGCCGCGAGCATGTCGTCCTCGAGCACCAGCACGGATCGCTCTGAACCGGTGTTCTCGGCGGGGGTCGGCGCGTTGCTCGAGTTGCTCGCGGCGCCCGAAGTGGTCGGGGGCCGATCTTGTGT
The DNA here is from genome assembly GCA_937879825.1 of uncultured Phycisphaerales bacterium. Lineage (GTDB taxonomy): Bacteria > Planctomycetota > Phycisphaerae > Phycisphaerales > UBA1924 > JACKHC01. Next base: position 37 of record CALFMQ010000311.1, on the reverse strand, counting down.
TGGTTGGGCGTTGTGGTCGGCGGTGAGCGGGTTGATG
>CALFMQ010000310.1 GCA_937879825.1 uncultured Phycisphaerales bacterium | reverse complement strand
GCCGCCGCGGTCGCGCCGCCGTGAAGGCCCAGCGCCGGACCCACAAGCCACTGCGTGCAAGGTCGCACGCGGGAAGGCGGGTTCGGAGAGGGGCCGAAGCCGGAAGACCTGCCGATTGACGATTGGACTTGGAGCCCGCGCGGACTCGGGCTGCCGGTCGGACGCCCGCGCGCTCCCGCCGGGTTATGCCGCCCAGCAGCAACTCAGACCGATCCGCGTGGGGTATTTGTCGCGCGGGAGCCGATCTGCGCGTCACAGATCGAACTCGGAAGGTCGATGGAGCATGGATTGTTCACGGTTGTGTCTCATGGGGTGCGCTGTTTTCGCGGCCTCGATCGGATCGCACGCGCGCGGCTCGGCATTCTCGACGTACGGAGCATCGTTCGATTCGTTCACGCCCCCACCGTTCGGTGCCGTCGGGTCATTCGGAACCCTTGGCGATAACCTCGCCGACGGGCGGATGCTCGCGGTGACGGGCAACACGGTGTTCGTGGAGACCGCGGTCGGTTCGCGCGACTTCCGGGCGGTCGCGTCGCTTGACTCGGCGTACTCCGGCGGGAGTGTGGACCCGGCGTTTGTGCGCGTATCGCCCGACGGGTCGCAGATCGCGGTGGGGCTGGGCTTTGGCAAGCCGCTCGCGGTGTTTGATGCGGGCGCTCTGGGCTCGATCGGCTCGCCATCCGTGCTGACGAGCGTCAATACGCGGTATTTCGATGTGCCGCACTACGACGCCGCATGGCGGAACGGCAACGAGTTGGCGATCAACTACGGCTCGTCGGGCTTCACGAGCGCGGTGTCGCTTCTGGACGTTGACTCGCCGGTCGGCTCGCCGGTGAACCCCACGATCATCACGAACATCGGCGGCGGGTCGTCGAGCGTGGCTTTTGACTCGACGGGACGGCTCTACACCGCCAATGGGTTCGACACGGTCGGAGGCGGGAGCGACACGGGGCACATCCGCGCGTTTGAGGCGAATGCGTGGGTGGGTGGTGCTGCAGACTTCGAGTCGGGCGGGGTCTTCATCGGCGATGTGCTCTCGGGCGTGTCTCTCGGCTTCGATAACGCGGGCAATCTCATTGTTGGCGGGGGTGACTTCGGTGCCGAGTTCGACGGTGGCTACGCGGGCGTCATCAGTGCCGGAGCGATCGGGGACGCGTGGCGCGGTTCACCGATCGACCGGGATGATTTCAATGACCTGAGGATGCTCGATCCGCTCGGGAACGGGTTCGGATTCTTTGTCACGGCGTACAACGAGGTCACGGGCGAGTTGATCGTCATCGACAATGACTTCGGCACAGGCATCAGCACCTGGTACGCGACGGTTCCGGCCCCCCCGCTCGTATCGATCGGCCTCGTAGCGATGGCGTGTTCCGCGTGTCGGCGGAGCCGGGTATGAACTCGGCTCTTGCGCTAATGATGGTTGCGCTCGCGGCGACTGCGAATGCCGACCCGTTCGCTGATGCGGTCATCATGTACGACCCCGCCCCCGGGCAGTTCGTGCAGAACCCGGTGTTCAATGACCCGATGCGCGCGATGGGGGCACCGGCGGGAGGCGGCCTCTTCAATCAGGACACGACGAAAGTTGTCACGCTCGGAGGGTTTGCGGGGTCCATCACACTCCGCTTCGATGAAACAGTCTGGGACGACCCGTGCAACCCGTACGGGCTTGACGCGATCGTTTTCGGCAACCCAATCTATTCGGGCGGTGACGTGAGCCGGCGGTTCGCGGAGGCCGCCGTCATCGAGATTTCACGCGACGAGAACGGGAACGGCGTCGCGGACGACCCGTGGTTCGTGATCCCCGGCTCGCACCTGTCGGTTATCCCGGCGGACGATATCCGGTCGCAGACATGGGACGACAACATCGGGAACTCGGCGAATCCGCCCAACAACCCGGCTTGGATTCCGCCCGGCATGTCGGGCACGTGGCTGACGATCGGGTATCGCCTGCCGTCGCTGTTCGAGGCGCTCGTGGTCGTGAACCCGAACGGCGCCGGCGCGACGCTTGAAGGGTTTTTCGGGTACGCCGACTGCACGCCCGTGCTGAAACTCGGGGACACGGATGCGGACGATGTCGTCGAGTCCCCCGCGATGGACCCGGCGGCGTTCTACACGATCGCGGACAATCCGTTCGTCGTCGGCGTCGACGCCGGCTCATGCGGCGGTGATGCCTTTGACATCCGCTGGGCCGTGGACCCGGCCGACGGCTTGCCCGCGCGACTGGACGGCTTTGACTTCCTGCGGGTCTCCACGGCCGTGAACTTCATCGCAGGGCCGCTGGGGGAACTCAGCACCGAGATCGGCGGGGTGAGTGATGCGATCCCGGATGACTCGTTCTTTGAGGTGGACGCGACGCCGGGCGTGGACATCGAAGACCTCTACGCGTGGCATGCGTCGTCGGGAATGGACTTCACAGGGGAGCAGGTGATCGACGCTGCGGATGCGGACCTTCTGGAACTGTGCGTCCGCGCGGGCGAGATCGAGGATATGGCGACGCCATGAGAACGCGTGGATTCACCCTGATTGAACTCCTGGTGGTGATCGCGGTGATCGCTCTGCTCATCGGGATGCTCGTGCCGGCGGTCGGCGGAGCGCGGGCGCGGGCGCACGCCGCGGTGTGCGGGTCCAACTGCAGGCAGCTACAACTCGCCAATGAACTTTACGCGAATGATTTCGCGGGCCGGTATGTCGCGGGGGCCATCGATATCCAATCGGTGACCGTGAGCGAAGGTGTCAACCTTCACCGATGGCACGGGTCGCGTAACACCACAAATGAAGCTTTCGACGCGGAACGAGCGCCGATCACCGAGTATCTGGATACTTCGGCATTGAGCCGAAGGATCCGCGCCTGTCCCGCATTCGTACCGAGCGAGGGCGTTGGCTTCGAGCGATCGGCCGGCGGATATGGATACAACAACGCGTTCGTGGGGACGGTGCGTAGGCGGATTGCCGCGAACACCTGGGCCGTGCGATCCACTGTGACGGGTTCACGAAACTCGGACTTCGCAGATGGCTCGGGGACGGCGGGGTTTGCCGATGCCGCCCTGGCGACCGATCAGGTCATCGAGTATTCCTTCATCGAGCCCCCGCATTGGCCGGAGTTCTTCGGATACCGCCCGGACCCCAGTATCCAGTTCAGGCATGCCGGAAAGTCGAATGTGGTGTGGCTCGACGGGCATGTCTCGGGCGAGGAGATGTCGCACACCGAGTCCAGCGGCGTGTATCCGCTCGATCCCGGAGCATTTGGTCTTGGATGGTTCGGTGAGGTGGAAGACAACCGGCAGTTCGATTACGAATAGTGCATGAGTGTTGATCGGTGCGTGTGCCTCAATGTGTCGTTCGCGGAGATGCTCGAACTCCGCGAGCAAGGGCTGACGTTTGCGGAGATCCGCGATCGAACCGGATGCGGCTCGGGATGCGGCATGTGTCAGCCGTATTGCCGTCTCGCCTTGGCGACCGGCGCCGAGTCAATCCCGATCCTTCGCGGGCGAGATCTGGCGCGGGCATGGCAGGCGGACCCGGATGCGGGTCTGGCGTCGCGGGAGAACGCCCCGACGTGATACGCTCTGTCCATGGCTGACAAGGGTGACATCACCGTGCGCGCGTTCCAGGAACTCATCCGGGCGCGGTACTTCAAGACCGACTCCGCCCGTGGCACTCCGGGGACTTTTATGTGGCTGATCGAGGAGGTCGGCGAGCTCGCCACCGCTCTGCAGGATTGCGCACCGGACAAGTCACCGCCTCCCTCTTCCGATGACCGCGAGAATCTGGCGGAAGAGTTCGCCGATGTGATCGCGTGGTTGATGACACTGGCGAATGTGAATGGTGTTGATGTTGCTGATGCGCTCAGGAAGTACACCGAGGAAGGGCGCGTCGAAGGCGTCAAGGACTGACCCGAGGAGTTCCACGGATGGGACGGATCGACACGATATTCACGAGTCTGCGGGCCGAGAAACGCAAGGCGCTGATGCCGTTCCTATGCGCCGGGCACCCCTCACTCGAAGAGACGCGCGGGGCAATCCTGGCATGCGCGGCATCGGGGGCGAGTGTGATCGAGATCGGAGTTCCGTTCTCGGATCCGATCGCCGACGGGCCGGTGATCGCCGGCGCGATGCACGCCGCGCTGGAACGAGGCGTCACGCCCAATGGGGTGTTCGATATGGTGCGATCGGTGCGGGGCGAAACCGAGGCGGGGCTCATCGCGATGGTGTCGTACTCGATCGTGTACCGGATGGGCGGCGGTGGTGCGCGGGGGTTCATCGGGCGGGCGTGCGAAGCGGGCTTTGACGGGTTCATCTTCCCGGATGTTCCGCCAGAAGAGAGCGATGAACTGGTGCGCGCTTGCGATGCGCAGGATGCGTCGCTCTCGATGCTGATCGCGCCCACGACGGTCGGGGACCGGCTGAAGGAAGTTGTGAGTCGTTGCCGGGGATTCGTGTACCTGATGGCACGCGTTGGGATCACGGGAACGGCGACAGCGCTGAAGAGCGACGGACTGGCAGAACGGGTAGCGGCGATTCGGGAACTGAGTGACCTGCCCATCGCATGCGGGTTTGGAGTATCCGATGCGGTCCAGGTGCGCGAAGTTGTCAGGCACGCGGATGCGGCGATCGTCGGCTCGGCATTGGTAGGGCGGATGGGTGAGGCGAAGGACCCTGCTGCGGAGGCGGGGCGATTCGTGCGGGAGTTGGCCGCGGGGCTCGGCTAGCGTCTGGAGGCTGCTGGTAGGGGCATTTCCGCTGCACCTCCGCGAGATGTGGTATATTGCGTTGCTTGATGCCCGGTCCTCGCGGGCGTCGGGACTACTGGCTGCCAACCACTCGTATTCTGAAACCTCGCGGTCTGACTCACAAGAGGCGTCCCTCCGGGCGCGGTCGGTCTTATTGGGGAAGTGATCACCATGACGGATGCATCGATTCGGCGGTCCACACTCGAAGCGGTCGCGTGCTGGCACGAGGGCGAGGAGCAGGACTTCCTGGCCCGCCCGGGCGGTATCGAGGAGTTCGGCGTCGATGTCTTCAACGAGCGCACCATGCAGGCGCGCCTTCCCAAACATGTGTACCGCGCCATCCAGCGGACACTCCACCTGGGGGAGCCGCTCGACCCGGCGATGGCGGACACCGTCGCCAATGCCATGAAGGACTGGGCGCTGGAGCACGGCGCGACGCATTACACGCACTGGTTCCAGCCGCTGACCGGCTCGACCGCGGAGAAGCACGACTCCTTCCTGGCCCTCGACGGTCACGGCGGGGCGATCTATGAGTTCTCGGGATCGGCCCTGGTGCAGGGGGAGCCGGACGCATCGAGCTTTCCTTCGGGCGGCCTCCGAGCGACCTTCGAGGCGCGGGGATACACGGCGTGGGACCCCACCAGCCCGGTGTTCCTGCACCGCTCCGGCGGGGGCGTGACGCTCACGATCCCGACGGTATTCGTCTCCTACACCGGCGAGGCACTGGACAAGAAGACCCCCCTGCTGCGCTCGATGGATGCGGTGAGTACCCAGGCGCTGCGCATCATGAAGATCTTCGGCACCGACACGGGCGTGTCTCGTGTCTACGCCACCTGCGGGTGCGAGCAGGAGTACTTCCTGATCGATCGTCGCTACTTCCTGGCTCGCCCCGATCTGCACATGTGCGGCCGGACGCTCTGCGGCGCTGGAGCTCCCAAGGAACAGCAGTTGGAGGATCACTACTTCGGTGCGATTCCGGAGCGCGTCCAGGCGTTCATGTCAGCGGTCGAGCGCGAGTTGTACCGCCTCGGTGTTCCCGTCAAGACCCGCCACAACGAAGTAAGCCCGGCGCAGTTCGAGTTCGCGCCGGTGTTCGAGAACGCCAATCTTGCCGCCGATCATCAGCAGATCGTGATGCAGACGCTCCGACGCGTCGCGCCGCGGTTCTCGCTCGAATGTCTGCTGCACGAGAAGCCGTTTGCGAAAGTGAACGGCTCCGGCAAGCATCTCAACTGGGCGCTCTCGACGGATACCGGCACGAATCTGCTCGACCCACGCGACGAAACGCACTCGAATATGCAGTTCCTGGTGTTCCTCTGCGCCGTGATTCGCGCGGTCGATCTGCACGCGGATGTGCTCCGCGCGTCCGTGGCGTCTGCGGGGAATGACCATCGGCTGGGCGCCAACGAGGCGCCGCCGGCGATCATTTCGATCTTCCTGGGCGATATGCTCTCGGACATCGTGGATCAGCTTGAGAAGGGGCGCGCGACCTCGACCAAGAAGGGCGGCAAAATCGATCTAGGCGCCATGTCGCTCCCGCAGATCCCCAAGCACGCCGGCGATCGCAACCGTACCAGCCCGTTTGCTTTCACGGGGAATAAGTTCGAGTTCCGCGCGGTCGGGTCCTCTCAGTCCGTCGCGTGGCCGGCGGCGGTGCTGAACACCATCGTCGCCGACTCGCTCGATCACATCGCGACTTCGCTCGAGAAGGCGATCGGCAAATCGCCGACTGACGCGAAGGTGCACAGCGCGGTGGAAGCCTTGCTCAAGGACATCGTGTCGCAGCACAAGCGGGTGATTTTCAATGGTGACGGGTACGACCAGTCTTGGCAGGACGAGGCCGCCAGACGCGGCCTGCCCAACATAAAGAACTCGGTCGATTCGATTGATGTTCTCAAGCAGAAGAAGGTCGCGGACCTCTTCAAGAAGCAGAGCGTGCTCACCAAGGCCGAGCTGGACTCCCGGCACCACATCTACCTCGAGCAGTTTGTGAAGCAGATCACGATCGAGGGCCAGACGCTGCTTTCGATGGCCAGGACACTGGTGCTCCCCGCGGCGATGCGGCATCAGTCGGATGTTGCCGAGGCGGTCGCATCGGCGGAAATGCTCGATATCGACTGCACGGAACAGCGAGAAACGCTTGAGGAGTTCGTTGAGCTTGCATCCCGACTCAAGCGGTGCATCGGGACGCTTGATCATGCGCTCTTTGCCGATCACGCATCAGATGTGCGCAAGCACGCGGTGTTGCTGCGCGACAAGGT
>CALFMQ010000309.1 GCA_937879825.1 uncultured Phycisphaerales bacterium | reverse complement strand
GACTTCGTCGTCGCTGGCGGCCATGCCGTATAGCGCCCCCATCGGGCTGAACGAGTTGACGGGCACATCGCAGTTGAGCCAGTTGAGCGCACGATCGTCATCGAACGAGATGATGAGGTGCTTCAGGTCATAGATGCACGGGGCGCCGAACTGCGGGATCGGCATCCCGTTCGGTCCATCAGGATTGATCAGCAGGCGGAGATCGACCGAGATGCGGTCTATGCCGTCGAGATCGAAGAACTCGAACGCGAACTGCTGAATCGGGCCGCCCAGACAGATGGGCGCGATGGAGCCCGCGACATCGTCATCGGGAGCCGGATCGAAGCCCGCGAAGATCATCATGTCGTCGAGCACGGAGCCGTCCTGCGGGCTTGCCATGAGGGGGCGGAACCATGAGTACACATCGCCCGGGTCCATCAGGTTGTTGCCCGGGGTGAACGGATCGCTCAGCTCGCGATCGGAGCCGATGTCGATTGAGAACTGCACATCGAAGCAGTCGGAGCAGGCGCCCGCCTGCGCGTTCGCGGTCGATGCCGCGGAATACACCATGGCGGCACCGGCCAGGCGGATCAGGCGGGTGATGCTCTCGTTGTTGTTCTTGCGGGTATTCATTGTTGCCTCCAGTGGAATGGGTTTCACGAGTGTGCCGGCCCTCCCGCCGACACCTGACCCTCTGGAGGGGCGTCCCGTATCTCCCCGACGAAAGGCAAGAAAATGATGCGGCGGGCCCAGGTGACGTGTGATAGCGCGTTGTTTGGGTGCCATGTGAGGGACCTATACTGCGGCCGTGGACCCGCGACCCGACGATCTCACTCGCATGATCGGCGACGCTCGGGGGGGCGACCCCGCGGCGCGGGAGCGTCTCTACGAGCGCATTTACTCGGAGTTGCGCGGCATCGCCCGCAGGACACCCCGCGCCGGGCGCGCGGGCGACACACTCCAGCCCACCGTGATTGTCAACGAGTTGTTTGTCGAGTTCGAGCGCCGGTTCCCGCCGCCGCCCAGAGATATTCCCGAGAGCCGGGCCACATTCTTCCGCACCGTCGCGCTGGCGATGCGCACCATCTGCCGCGACTACTGGCGCTCGCAGGTGGCGCAGAAGCGCGGCGGCGGCCAGAAGCCGGCGCAGATCAACGAGCATCTCGACGGCGGCGCTGATGAGCTGATGACACCGTCGGGGTTTCTGGACCTGGATGAGGCGCTCTCGCGCCTGGAGTCGTTCAATCCTCGCTGGTTCGAGGTTGTCATGCATCGCTACTTCGCCGGGCGCAGCATCGCGCAGACGGCGGAGTTGCTCAACATGGCGGAGTCCACGGTGTCGGCTGATTGGCAGCTCGCGCGCGCCTGGCTCCGCAAGGAACTCGCCGGCGAGTCGCCATGAGCGCGAGAGAGGCACCACTCACGGGCGCACAGCGCGAGCGCATCGACGATCTGTGTGCGCGGGCGCTCGTGCTGCAGGCGGGCGAGCGTCGTGCCTTTGTCGAGTCGGAGTGCGGCGGCGACCCGCGGGTGCTCTCGGAGACCTGGGCCATTCTCTCGGCGCTCCAGGAGGATGATGGGTTCCTTGAGTCACCTGTCACGCTCCCGCCCATCGATGGCGCGGGGCGTCTCGATCCCGAGCACCGCGTCGGCGAGCAGATCGGTGCGTACCGAGTGACGAAGCTGCTCGGCGAGGGCGGCTTTGCGCTGGTGTATCTGGCGGAGCAGCAGCGCCCTATGCGGCGTGAGGTGGCGCTCAAGGTGCTCAAGCCAGGCATGGACTCGCGTGCTGTCGTCTCGCGGTTCGAGGGCGAGCGTCAGGCGCTTGCCATCATGGATCACCCCGGCGTCGCGAGCGTGTACGACGGCGGTGTAACGCCGGACGGCGTTCCGTACTTTGTGATGGAACTGGTCCGCGGCGAGCCGATCACGCGCTGGTGTGACCATCACAACCTGGGAATCGAGGCGCGGCTCAGGTTGTTCATTGAAGTCTGTGATGCTGTCCAGCACGCGCACCAGAAGGGGGTGATCCACCGGGATCTCAAGCCGAGCAATGTGCTCGTGCACGAACGCGACGGTTCGCCGTTCGTGAAGGTGATCGACTTCGGCATCGCCAAAGCAATTAATGAGCCGCTCGTCTCTGGAGGCGTGATGACGCTCGCGGGGCAGTTCGTCGGCACGCCCGAGTACATGCCACCGGAACAGATGGACTCGGGCGGCGCGGGTGTCGATACGCGTACCGATGTCTATGCACTGGGCGTCATTCTCTACGAGCTGTTGTGCGCGTCGCGCCCGATCGATGCGGAGCGGCTCTCGCGCACGGGGCTGCATGAGATGAGCCGCCTGCTCCGTGAGCAGTCGTTGGTCCGCCCGAGCGTCCGTGCGGCGCGGATGAGCGACAAGGCCGCGTCATGCCGGGGATCGGACGCGGCGCACCTGGCGCGACGGATCGAGGGCGACCTCGACTGGATCGCGATGACCTGCCTCGCGCCGGAGCGCGAGGAGCGGTACGCGTCGGTCGGGGCGCTCTCGTCAGATATCCGCCGGGTCCTGAGTGACGAACCGATCGAGGCACGCCCGCCGAGCCGGGCGTACCGGATGCGCAAGTTCGTGCGCCGCAACCGTGTCGGCGTGATGGTGGGGGGAGTGATCGCGGCGCTGGTGATCGCAAGCACTGTCACGATCATCTTGCTGGGTGCCAATGCGCTGAATCAGGCGAAGCGGTCGGCGAAGTTCAATGCGAAGTTTCTACCCGCGCTGGCGGACATTGATCTGGAGAGTCTCGGGCCGCGTGTGACATCGATCGAGAAGCTCATCGATGAGTACGCGAGCGACATCGATACAGTCTTTGCTGATTTTCCCCGAGACCGCGCCGACCTGCATCGTGGTGTGGGGCTGGCGTACCTGCAGCGCGATCCTGAGAAGTCGATCGAGCACTTCCGCAAGGCGCTCGAGCTCGAACGGCGGTTGGGCGCGGGGGACCGCGTCATCGCCGAGTCGTACTTCAATCTGAACAGGGCGTATTGGTGGACGGAGGACTTCGCCAGGGGAGAGGAGGCGGCTCGCGAGTCGATGAAGCACTACCGGCGTTCGAAACCGGTTGATGAGGCGGCGATCGCGCGGTTGACACAGCACCTCGCTGCGTATTCGCGGGCGTTGGGCCGGTTCGAGGAGTCTGAACGCCTCTATCACGAGTCCTTGGCGCTGTGGCGTGATCAGGGCGCCGAGTTGGGCGAGGACTACGCTCAGACGCTCTACAGTCTGGCGCTGCTGCATCTGCGTACGGAACGTTTCGATCTCGCCGCCCGGGAGTGCCTCGAGGTGCTGACGATTATCGAACCGATCTCCCAGCCCGACTCCCTCCCGCTGCAGCGCGTGCGCGGCACACTGAAAGAGTGCGAGGACGCGATCGCTGAGCGCGGGAGCGGAGGGGTGCCCGAACTTTGATCAGCCCCCGCCGCCTTTGAAGTCGGCGCATTGCGTGGAGCCCCAGTTGGCCAGGACCTCATTGAGATCGTCCACGTTCACGACGCCGTCACCGGTGATGTCCCCGAACGCGTTGGCGGGAACCGGCTGCGACCAGTTGCCGAGCACGATGTTCAGATCGTCGACATTCACGCGCCCGTCGAGGTTCACATCGCCCGGGCACGGCGGGACCGCGACCCCGGAGAGATTGATCTCGTAGTTGCCGATCATCGGCGGCCCGAACCAATCGACGAGCGGGTCGGCCCCGCCGGGGCCGTCGGGCCCGGACACTTCGAGATTGTTTGCAAAGCCGAAGATCTGTCCCGTGATCGAGATTGGCATGTGCTCACCACCGGAGACGGCGATGTAGTAGATGCCGGGCTGCGTGACAACGATGCCGGTGCCGTCGTCGGACTGGTTTCCGAACTCGGAGAACGGTGACCCGTTGACATCGTCATTGCCAAGCAGACCCAGTCCGAGGTGATCGAAGAGATACAAGCGCGTATCGAACGGGCTGCCCGCCATCGGGGCCGCGGTCATGGCGCTGAAGTTGTTCGGATTGACGATGTAGATTCGATAAATATCGACGAAGTCTCCCGTGCCGGTCCCGCCATTGATGCGCGAACCGGAGAGCAGTGTGCCGTCGAGACGCCCCTTGATCTTGCCGAGCGGGCCCGCGCCCATCGGGACTTCCGCTGTTGAGGTCGTCTTGCCCGCCTCGCCGGTCTCGCACCACACCGGGCCTGCCAGGGCGCACCGACAGAGCGCAAGGACAACAACGGTTCTCGATGCAATCGACGGTCTCATCGTCACTCCCGGTTCGGGCCGCAAGCACCCAATCGCCGAACACCGGACACATCACCAATATAAATCCGGGGAGGCCGGAGACCCAGCGGTTTTTGAGCGATTGAGCCCGAATCGCGGCGTCGGCGCGGCCGGTTCTACGCCGCGAGTCGGCCGATATCGGCTCCCTTGCAGATCGCGGCGCAGGTCTCGATCAATCGCGAGCGATCGATCGGCTTGGTCAGGTACTCGTCGCACCCGGCATCGAGACACTTCTGGCGGTCGCCATCCATCGCGTGCGCTGTCAGCGCCACGATCGGGGCGGCGCATCCCATCCGCCTGAGTTCGCGTGTCGCCCCGTAGCCGTCCAACTCGGGCATCTGCATATCCATGACGATCAGGTCAAAGCGGTTGCCTCCCGAAGCGATCAAATCGACCGCGACGCGTCCGTTCTCTGCGATGTCCACTTCGGCCCCGGCTTTGGCGAGATAGAACCGGATGAGTCGTTGGTTGTCCGGGCCATCCTCGACCAGGAGAACACGCCGGCCGATGAGCGCCGGTCCTTCGGCGCTGGGGGCGTTGGCGGTTGTCGGGCTCGCGGGGTCCGATGCGGACTCGGGCAGTTCGACAAACTGAATGCCCGCCAGGGTTCCGGTCGAGAACGTGAACGTGACACTTGTTCCCGCTTTGTACTCGGAGTCGACCCGCAGGTCGCCACCGAGCATGGACGCGAGCGAGTGCGAGATTCGCAGGCCCAGGCCTGTGCCGCCGAATCGGCGCGTGGTCGAACCGTCGGCCTGCGAGAAGGGCTCGAACCGCCTGACGAGTTCGAGCTGCTCCGGTGTCATCCCGACTCCGGTGTCACTCACGACGATCTGCATGGACTCCGACGCTCTGTCGCACGAGATGTCGATCTCGATGCCTCCGGACTCGGTGAACTTCAGGGCATTGGTCAAAAGGTTGAGAAGCACCTGACGGACGCGCGTGGGATCGGACTCGATCGTGACGGGCGTCGTGGTGGAATACTCGACTCCGGTGCTCAGGCCTCGTTCCGCGGCCCGCGGCATGACGAGTGCGACCGAGTCGGCGACGAGTTTCGAGGGCGAAAATCGGACACGCTCGATATCGAGTCGCCCCGCCTCAACTTTGGAGACATCCAGAATGTCATTGATCACGGCCAGGAGGTGCCGACCGTTCGAGCTGATAATCCGCGCCGCGTCTCGGGCCTGTGAGGTGTCCGCGATGAAGTCATCGAAGCAGAGCAGGTCCGCGTAGCCCAGGATCGCCGTGATCGGTGTGCGGATTTCGTGGCTCATGTTGGCGAGGAAGTCGCTCTTGGCCTTGCTGGCGGCTTCGGCCTGCGTCCGCGCTTCCTCGAGTTTCCGCTTCGATTCGTGCTTTTCGGTGATGTCGATCCGGAGTGACATATATCCGGCGAGCGCACCGCTCGAGTTGCGCATTGGCACGATCATCGTGTCGACCCAGTAGTACGATCCGTCCTTGGCGCGATTCCGGATCTCGCCGCGCCAGATGTTCCCCGATGCGATCGTCGCGTACATCGACTTGAAGAAGACTTTGTCGTGCAGGCCGGAGTTGAGAATCCGGTGATTGGCCCCGATCAGTTCCTCGTGCGAGTACCCCGATAGCTGGCAGAACATGTCATTGGCGTACGTGATCCTGCCCTTGAGGTCGGTGATCGCGACGATGCTCGCGGCGTCGATCGCCCGTTCACGGGCGCGGAGTTCACGCATCGCATCGTCCCGCTCGCTCATCGTCGTCTGGGTCAGTCGGCTCATCCGATACACATGCGCACTGATCGCGACGATCAGCAGGGCCACCGAAGCCGACATGGCCAGCGCGACCGTGCGGGTGCCGCCGGTGGCCTCGTTCTGATAGCCGATCCCGTCCTGAACTCGATCGAGGAACATCGAACGGAGCGATTGTGCCTGCGCGAAGCACTCGGCCGCCTTGCGATCGAACTCGGCCATCTGCGTCCGGGCGGTGTCGGTGCTTTCAGTCGCGAGCACGCCTAGCAACTCGCGTCCGGATGCCGCGAGTTTGTCAAGACCGATTCGGCACGACCCTAGCGCGGCGCGGATCTCGCTCCTTTGGTTGTCACCGGCTTCGTGCGCGTAGACGGGTGCATCGGCGAGAGTCGACTCGAGTGTCGCGAGCGTATTGTTTGCCGACGCGGTGCTGATCTCGAACCGGTTCTGCGCCTCCGGGAGCGTTGCTCGATCGGGGGCGTCCTTCGATTGAGCATGCAGTGAGCGGATGAGCACGTCGAGTTCATTCAGGTCCGTCATGCGATCCGACCAGAACGCGATCGCTCGCGTTGACCGCCCGGCCTTTGTGGCCTCATCGTGCAGCTTCCAAACACCCACCGTTGTGGCGATCAGGCTGGCCCCGATCCACGCGAGGATGGGCCAACGCCACCAACCCGGCCTCCACGGAGCCCCCTCGCGATTGCCGCCAAACTCGAGCGTCGATTCTGTGGGCATACGCGGATATCGGCGTTTGGGACGCCGCAGTTGGGGTGGAGACCCGCTTCGGCGTCGATCAAGTCGTATATGGAAGAGAGGAGTCTGGGGCCTCTTTCGGACCAAGTGAGTCCCGGAAGCCCTGTATCACCCCCTCCCCCCCACTCCCCGACCGGGTCCTGAGGCGCTGATATCATGTCTGGCCGGCCGGGTCATCGACTCGGCGGGTTTCGCGGGCGTAGTTCAGCGGTAGAACGTCAGCTTCCCAAGCTGAATGTCGCCG
>CALFMQ010000308.1 GCA_937879825.1 uncultured Phycisphaerales bacterium | reverse complement strand
TGATGCCGATGCCGCCTTCCTGGGCGAGGGCGATGGCGAGTCGCGCCTCGGTGACGGTGTCCATGGGCGCGGAGATCAAGGGGATGCGGAGGGAGATATCGCGGGTGAGGCGCGAGGTGAGGTCGGCCTGCGCGGGCATGACATCGCTCGCGGCGGGGACGAGCAGGACATCGTCGAAGGTGATTCCCTCGGCGACGATTCGCGGATTCTGGTTTGGATGGTCTCCCATGTGCCAATGTTGCCAGAGGTGGGGTTGGGCGTCAATGCCCCCCCAGTTACTCGACCGCGATGGCTCGACATTGGCCGCGCAACGGCCCGATGATGTTGAAATGAAACGCGTGGAGAATGAACGGCCGTTGATAGTGATCGCGACGGGGATCGAGGGTGATCGCGCGCGGGTGCGGCGGGAGTACGCGGAGTGCGTGTGGGCGGCGGGCGGGCTTCCGGTGTTGGTCGGGCCGCCCAAGTCGGACGCGGATGCGGTGGCGCGGGCGCAACTTGCCCGGGTGGATGGGTTGATTCTGACGGGCGGAGACGACCCGGCGACGGAGGCGTACGGCGAGCCGACGCATGGGTCTGCGGTTGTTGAGTCGGCGGACCGGCAGCGGTTTGATGAGGCGCTCTTGCGGGTGGCGGCGGAGATGGACATGGCGACGCTGGGCGTGTGCCTGGGGATGCAGATGATGGCGCTGATGGCGGGCGGGTCGCTCGATCAGCATTTGCCGGAGGTGATCGCGACGCACGCGGACCACGGGCAGAACAGGACGCACGAGGTTCGGCCGACTCGGCACGAGGTGCTGCCGGTGGGCTGGGTGAAGAGTTACCACCACCAGGCGGTGCGGGACGCGGGGCGGATGCGCGTGGTGGCGCGGGCGCACGACGGCGTGATCGAGGCGATCGACGATCCGGGCAAGAAGTTCTGGCTCGGGGTGCAGTGGCACCCGGAGCGGACGGAGTTTGAGGGATTGGGGATCGAGTTGTTCCGGCGGCTGGTGCGTGCTGCGGGTACGGTGAGGGGATGATTGAGAACCTGCTGACGCGGCCCGAGCGATTGCCGTTGATTGCGCCGTCGATTCTGAGCGCGGACTTCGCGGCATTGGGCGATGAGTGTGCGCATGTGCTGGGTGAATGCGATGCGGACCTGTTGCACATCGATGTTATGGACGGGCACTTTGTGCCCAATGTGACGATGGGCGCCGCGGTGGTGAAGTCGCTCCGGAAGCGGTTGCCGCACGCGTTCTTTGATGTGCACCTGATGGTGACGGATCCGGGGCAGTACATCGCGGGATTCGCGGATGCGGGGGCGGACCACTTCACCTTTCATGTTGAGCCGGCGGTGGATCGGCACGCGGGCGCGGGGGACTCGCCGCTCAGCCGGGGGTATGACCCGAGGGCTGTGGCGGAGCGGGTGCGGGAGGCGGGGATGAGCGCGGGGCTCGCTGTGAATCCCCCCACTCCGGTCGAGTGGGTGGAGCCGTATCTGGATGACTTCGAGATGTTCCTGGTGATGAGCGTGAACCCCGGGTTCAGCGGGCAGACGTTTATCGAAGGCGTGCTGGAGAAGACGAAATGGCTCGCGGGGCGGGTCGGGGAGGGGCAGCGGGTGGAGATGGATGGGGGTGTTTCGCCCGAGAACGCGGGGCGGGTCCGGGGGGCTGGGTGCGATGTGCTGGTGGCGGCGTCGGCGATTTTCGGACGCCCGAGAACCGATAGAGCCGGGGCTGTTCGGTCTTTGAGAGGATAATTTGATGGTCTGTGGGGGATGATCTCTTGGATTGGGCGGGTGAGGGTGGTACCGTTCTGACCGATCTCGTGCCTGCGGCGTCGCGGGGCCGATGTATGGAGTGGAGGCGACAGCCATGGCACGAAAGCCGCAGGTCGATGTGCTTCTGCTCCGATCGGGGCGGACCACCTGGGAAGATGCGGGGCGGGTGCAGGGCGGGGCTGACCTTCCGATGACGGAGGGCGGGCGTGCGGTCGCGGCGTCGGTGATCAATCATGCGTTGAGCGTGGCGGGCGGGCTGACGCTGGGTTCGGTGTATTGCCCGACGGACGAGGCGAGCTACGACACGGCGAAGATGCTGGCGGACCGGACCGGGAGTCCTAAGATCCGGCGGCTGGAGACGCTGGACGGCGCTCCGGCGGGGTTGTGGGAGGGGCAGCTGGAGAGCGAGGCGGGTGAGCGGTATCCGACTTCCTTTGCGCAGTGGCGCGAGGATCCGACTTCGGCGACGCCGCCGGAGGGCGAGCCGACGGTGGAGACGGAAGTCCGGCTTCTTTCGACGCTTGCGCGGGTGCTCGAGCGGACGACGAGCGATCGGATCGGCGTGGTGCTCCGGCCTTTTGAGTATGGGTTGATTCGGTGTGTGCTGGCGGGCAGGCCTGTCTCGGAGTTGTGGACGGCGCTGGAGGACGGGCCTTCGGCGGAGCGTCGATCGATTCCGCGGGTGATGTTCCGCGAGCAGTTGAGCCGGTTGGCCTCGCGGGTGTGAGGCGGTGCGGCGGCGCGGATCGGCGTAGACTGATTCGGGTGTTATTGCAGGAACGCGGCCCGATATGACGCAGATCACTTCCAAGACATGGTCGGAACTGAAGCCGGTGGGCTCGACACGGGTGCCCGAGGGCTTGTGGCTGCGCTGCCCGGCGTGCGGTGCGATGATCTACCGCAAGCAGATGGAAGCGAATCAGCATGTGTGCCCGGAGTGCGAGCATCACTACCGGATCGGGGCGCGGGAGCGGATTCGCCAGCTGGCGGATGATGGTTCGTTCGAGCCGATGTTCGACGATCTGGTGAGCGGGGACCCGCTGAAGTTCACGGACCTGAAGGGGTACAAGGAGCGTCTGGCGGCGGAGCAGAAGCGGACGGGGGAGCGGGACGGCGTGCAGGCGGGCAGGGTGTTCGTGAAGGGGCGTCCGGCGATGCTGTGCTGCCTGGACCTGACCTTCATGATGGGGTCGATGGGGAGCGTGGTGGGCGAGGTTGTGACGCGGTCGATCGAGTACGCGACGGCGCACGATCTGCCGCTGGTGGTGGTGTCGTGCTCGGGCGGGGCGCGGATGCAGGAGTCGGGGCTGTCGCTGATGCAGATGGCCAAGACGAGCGCGGCGCTGGCGCGGCACGACGATGCGGGGGGATTGTTTATCTCGGTGCTGACGGACCCGACGACGGGCGGCGTGTCGGCGAGTTTCGCGATGCTGGGCGACATCATTGTGGCGGAGCCGAAGGCGCTGATCGGGTTTGCGGGGCCGCGGGTGATCAAGCAGACGATTCGCCAGGAGTTGCCCGAGGGGTTCCAGCGGTCGGAGTTCCTGCTGCAGAGCGGGTTGATTGACCGGGTGGTGCACCGGCACGAGCTTCGGAACGAGATCGCGCGGATCATCGACTACGCGAATAAGTAATGACCCCTTCCGTCGTGCTGACGCACGACACTTCCCCCGCCCCCCATTGGCGGCGGGGGAGGAAGCACCGCGTGCGGCGTAGCGGACAGGCGGTGGCACCCGGCAATACACTTTGAGCCGTGGAACAGCGACCGCCATCCGGATTGCGCATGGGGCTGATGTGCGGGGTTGCGTATTCGGTGTTGTTTGTGCTGGCGTTCCCGCCGTTCGGGCTGGACTTGCTGGCGCTGGTGGCGCTGGTGCCGCTGATCGTGGCGTCGCGGCCTGATCGGCGGCTGGTGCGGGTGGGGCTCGGGGTGTGGCTGGGGGCGCTGTTGTCGTGGGGGTATCTGCACCGGTGGGTGTGGACGAACGATGTGACGCGGCTCGGGTTCGTATTGATGACGATGTACCTGGCGGTGTACCCGGCGGTGTTTGTGATGGTGCTGGGGCGGGTGCGACGCGGGTCGCGGCTGGCGCTGTGGTTTGTGGCGCCGACGCTGTGGGCGACGCTGGAGTTTGTGCGCGGGCACATCATGTTTCACGGGTATCCGTGGTATCTGATCGGGCATCCGCTGGCGGATCGGGTGCTGATCTCGGCGTATGCGCCGGTGATCGGCGCGTACGGCGTGAGCGCGATGGTGGCGTGGATGAACACCTGCATCGCGCTTGCGATCTCGCGGGTGGCGAAGCGGCCCCGGTTGCGGATGGCGCCGCGGTGGATCGGCGGCGCGGGGGCGCTGGTGCTCGTGCTGGTGGGCGGGTTGCTCCTGCACCTGCGGACGGGGCGGCAGTTGCTCGAGGACGCGAAGGCGAGCGGTGCGCTGCGGGTCGCGGTGGTGCAGACGGATGTGCCCCAGAGCAACAAGATGGGGGCGAGCGCGGAGGAGCGGGCGGCGACGATGGGGTTTCTGCTGCGCGAGACGGAGCGGGCGTCGGGCGGGGAACCGAAGCCGGATGTGATCGTGTGGCCCGAGACGATGTACCCGTGGTCGGTGGGCATCTCGGCGGACTCGGTGCGTGAGCAGGCGCGGCTCGGGCTGTCGGCGCTCGATTGGTACATGGAGATGTTGTTGGTGCAGGCGCGGACGGGGGTGCCGATTGTTGTGGGGAGCATCGCGTTTGATGGGCTGCACATCGAGTTTGATGACGCGGGGAACGTGAGCAAGTTTGAGTGGGCGAAGCAGTACAACAGCGCGTTCGTGGTTGATGACGGCGAGGTGAAGCCGGAGCGGTACGACAAGGTGTTTCTGACGCCTTTCGGCGAGGTGATGCCGTACATCTCGGCGTGGGGCTGGCTCGAGAAGCAGGTGACGGCGCTGGGCGCGTCGGGCATGTCGTTCGATCTGGATGCGGGTGAGCGCGCGCGGGCGCTTTCGATCGGGACGGATCGGGGGGCGGTCGCGGCTGCGACGCCGATCTGCTTCGAGGCGACGATGCCGGCGGTGTGCAGGCGGCTGGTTTTCGATGGGGGCGGGCGCCGGGCGGCGGTGATGCTGAACCTGACGAACGACGGGTGGTTCGGGAATGCGCGGGGCGTGCGGGAGAATCACCTGCTGGCGGCGCGGTGGCGGTGCATGGAGCTGCGGACTCCCATGGTTCGGGCGGCGAATACGGGGATCAGCGCGGGGATCGATGCGTCGGGGCGCGTGGTGCGGATGGGGCTGGACGGTGATGAACCGGGGGTGCGGGGCGATCGTAGAGCGGGGGTTATGACGGTTTCGGTGGCTCCGGGCGTTCGCGGCGCGACTGTCTATGCGAGAACGGGCGAATGGCCGATGTGGATGATGTCGTTGTGCGGTGTGGCGCTGGTGGCGGCGTCCTGTCGCGGGAAGAAGCGGGAAGCAGCCAAGGAAACGGACGCTCAGACATGATCGGGATTCGCGCACGGATGATGGTGATTGGGTTGGTGTCGGGGCTCGCGATGGGGTGCGCGGGTGGGTCGGGGGGCGGCGGCGGCGCTTCGCCGGGCCCGGTGGTGGATGCGCAGGGCGGCGAGGGATTGGCGCTGTCGAAGTCGCAGATGCGCGAGCGCGCGATCGGGGTCTTGAGCGAACTGGCGTTCGACTCGGAGCCGGAGGTGCGGGCGAACGCGATCGAGGCGTTGCAGGCGGTGCCGACGCGGGTGGAGCCGATTGTGCGCGCGAGTCTGCAGGATTCGAACGTGGGGGTTCGGTACGCGGCGGCGATGACGGTCGGGCAGTTGAAACTCCGTGATACGACGGCGCTGGTGCGGCCGCTGCTTGATGATCCGAGCGTGGTGGTCCGGTGCGCTGCGATCTTTGCGCTGCACCGGAACGGCGTGCGGCAGGATCTGACGCCGATTGCGGACATGCTGAACGGGCGGGACTTCTCTTCGGCGTCGATGGGCGCGTTCATGCTGGGTGAGTTGGGGGATGCGTCGGCGGCGCCGATGCTGCGGTCGGCGGCGAAGCGGTCGCACTTTGATCACCCGGATGCGCGGAACATGCAGTTGTCGATCGCCGAGGCGCTGTTCAAGTTGGGGGACCCGGCGGCGGGTGATGTGATTCGTGCGGCGATCTACCCGAACACGATGCAGGGGTTCGAGCAGGCGGCGCTGGCGGCGCAGATCATCGGCGAGGTCGGGGATGCGTCGGCGGTGGCGCAGTTGATCCGGATTGTGGAGCGGACGCGGAGCGGGGCCGCGCAGGCGACCGGCCCGGACGACTACCTGTACCCGGCGGAGTTGCGGCTGGCGGCGTCGGCGGCGCTGGCGCGGCTCGGCTACCCGGACGGGTGGTATGTGGGCGAGCGGTACCGGACGGACCCGAGCGCGGCGCTGCGGGC
>CALFMQ010000307.1 GCA_937879825.1 uncultured Phycisphaerales bacterium | reverse complement strand
GCCCTGTCCGGCGATGTCGTCGAAGGAGTCGGCGGGGAAGAAGAGGTCGCCGGTGCGTCCGACGGGGTTGTTGGCGGTGTACGCGGTGAATGAGGCGGGCGTGATGCTCCAGGTCGCGGAGCCGGAGAATGCCTGCGAGCCCATAGTGAAGCCGGAGGTTACGTCGTTGGTCCAGCTCCAGAAGTTGAGTCCCGGATCGTTGGTGAAGTGGAAGAGATCGGGCGTGCCGTCGCTGGTGTTGCCGAAGGAGACGAGGTCGCCCGAGACGAGGGTGTCGGCGGAGCCGGCGAGCGTGTTGGCGCCGAAGAACTCGCGGAAGTACACGCCGACATTGTCGTCATCGGAAACGGTGGCGGCGGCGAGGCCGGCGGTGGCGGTGATGGTGATCTGATTGGGGACTGAGAGATCGACGAGGAGGAGTTCGTCGGCGTTTGCGGCTGCGGACATCGAGGTGACGGCGATCGCGGCCAGCATGGAACCTGTGCGCGTATTCATATAGTTGACTCCCTCACGCTCGCGTGCGACGAGCATCCGGTGATGATCGAGCCGGCTCGGCAACGGTGCCAAACGACTCCTGTGCAAGGGTGAGATTACCTTCTGAGGGGCGCGGTGCAACCCTTTCCCCATAGAAGCGGGGGAAAGGGGGAGTTGCGTGGGTTGTGACGCTGGATTGCGGCGGGATCGGGCGGATCGCAGCCGATAAGCGGATGGGCGCGGTCGGGCGGGTGCGCTATTTCAGCCGGCGGAATGTGGCTTCCATCATGGTGTGCCAGTTGCCGTCATCGTCCTGGAACTGCGATGTGAGGCGGCGTTCGTTGGGCGAGTCGATGGTGAGGATGTCGCGGTAGTTGGCGGTTGCGGTGGGGTCGGTGAACGCGGGGCCCGTGCAGTTGAGCGTGAGGACTTTGCCCGAGGCGTCGCGCGTGCCGTCGTAGACGAACATGCCGGTCATCGGCGAGCCGACCCACGAACCGACGAAGCGGCGCGTGCGTGTGTCGAAGCCGACGGTCATGATTCCGGTCATCTCCCCGCCCCCCCCGGGCATCGTGCCGACGAGTTCGCCGATGACCCAGATGTCGCCGACGGAGCGGACGACTTCGCGGCCGCTGGAGGTGGCGGGCTGCCCGTCGGGCATGACGCACTTGCTCTGGAAGTCCCATTCGCCGACGAGTTGCATGAGCCACTTGTGTTCGGGTTCGGGTTTGGGGTGGCAGTCCATGGGATGGTTTCCTTTGTGATTGGCGGATCGGTTTTGGTGTTCGAGTCTACAACACCGACCAACTGGCTTTCTTCAAGCGGGTTGCGGTTGCGGTTGTACGCCCAGCATGGGGGCGCGGCCCAGAGCGGCGCGGATGTCTGCGAGTTGGCCGAAGTGGGACATCTGGTGCATGGCGGTGAAGACGAGCACGCTGCCGACGGTTGCGAAGATCGGCATCCCCTCGAGGACATCGGGGATGAACTTGGGTTTGGCGTCGAGGTCCGATGCGCTGAGCGTGTTGGTGAGTTCGATGGTTTGCGTGCGGAGTTTCTTGAACTGATCGAGGACTTCGCGGTAGGGGGGATACCTGCTCGCGTCGTGGTGCGGCTGCGAGCCCTGCTGGAAGAGCGCTGACCAGTGTTCGAGCGGGTTGGGCTCGCCGGTGATCATGCCGCAGAGGCCGCCTTCGGAGTGCGCGGCGTGGCCGACGATCCACATGGCGTGGTTGCCGCCGTCGGGGAGGACGGTTTTCATGGGTTGATCGGCGAGGTCCTCTGCGAGGAGGAAGGCCCAGTCGCGGGACATTTCTAACGCGATGCGTATGGGGTCGGTGGGTTTCATGGTGGTGCGCTCCGAGGTGTGTGCGTGCTTACTTGGCGAGTTTGGCCTTGGCGATCTTGCGGATGGTGTCGATGGCGCACTGCCAGCCCTCTTTGACGCCTTCGAGGTGTTCCTGCGGGATGAGCCCCATCGCGCGATGGGTGAGGGTGAGTCGGGTGTCTTGGCCGAGGGGCTCGAGGCGGTACTGGAGGTGGGAGTTGGCGGGGTAGGACATGAACATCGGGCCGGTGATTTCGAGGAGCGC
>CALFMQ010000306.1 GCA_937879825.1 uncultured Phycisphaerales bacterium | reverse complement strand
GACCTGGCCGAGTCGTCGATGCACGAGATGTCGCCGGTGCTCGAGCGGTACGAGCTGGACCTTGATCGGGCGCTCGTTGATCGGAACCGTCTGAGCGAGGAGCAGGAGCGGAAGTTCCGCGAGTCGCACCAGCCGGGCGAGGGCGGGATGGCGTTTGATATTGAGGAGTTCCAGGCGTCGGCGGCGGCGATGCGCGAGACGGAGTTGAAGCTGCGGGAGGTGAACCAGCGGTTCGCGGCGCAGCTGGGCGGGATGATGGACGAGGCGACACGGGGCGAGTTTGACCGGATGGTCCGCGAGGCGTCGTTCCCGAAGGTGTACCGCCGGTCGTATACGGGGCGCGCGTTTGATCGCGCGATGGGCTTTGACGACCTGACGGACGATCAGCGTTCGCAGATGGAGGCGTTCCGTGAGCAGTACGAGCGCGAGCTGGCTTCGGTGAACGACCGTTGGGCCGCTGCCGAGGCGGAGGCGGAGAAGGACGGAGCGTCGCAGCAGATGCTGCTCGGTGGCGGGAACATGGTGATCCAGATCGGCGGGGAGTCGCAGAACGACGCGGTGAAGGATGCGCGGCTGGCGCGCAAGGAACTGGACGACAAGTATTACGACCGCATGAAGCAGTTGATGACCCCCGAGCAGGCGGACCGCCTGCCGCGGAAGCGCCGCGGGCCGGGCGGTGGTGATTTCTTCTCGCCGGATGATCTTGAGGGTGATGTCGCGGTGTTCGTGACGCGCGAGATCATGGTTGATGATGAGGACACGGGCGGCAACTGAGCGTTGTTGCCCGATGAAGGATTTGCATGACGACGCGCCTCGGCACCAGTTCGGACAAGGATGAGACCCCAGCAATGGCTGGCTCGAACGGTGCCGGGGCGGCGTCGTTGAATGGTCACTCGGTTGCGGCGCTGACGGCCAAACCGGCGATCGACACGCAGGCGGCGAAGATGATCGACGCGGAGCAGGCGATGCGGCTCCGCGTTGTGCCGTACGCTCTGGAGAAGGGCCGCTTGCTGGTGGCGATGCTGGACGTGGGGGACCTCGCGGCTTCGGACGAGGTGAGCATCACGACGGGCAAGAGTGTGCGCCGGGTGGGGGCGCCGTCTGAGATCCTGCGGCAGATGCTGCGCGAGGCGTACGGGACGACGGCGGCCGAGGTCGCGGCGCGGCTCGGGAGCGGGAGCAAGGACGAGTCGGGGGAGTCGCTGGCGAATCTGGAGACTGTTGATGCGGATGAGCTGCACCGGATGGCGGAGCAGCCGACGCTCATCAATCTCGTGAATCTGCTGATCGTCGAGGCGGTTCGGAGCCGGACCTCGGACATTCACATCGAGCCGTTCGAGAATCAGTTGAAGGTGAAGTACCGGGTGGACGGTGTGCTGTACGACCAGTCGCCGCCGCCCAAGCACTTGCAGCCGGCGATCACGAGCCGCGTGAAGATCATGGCGGGGATGAATATCGCGGAGCGGTATGTGCCGCAGGACGGGCATATCACGCTGCGGTTCGAGGGCCGGAAGGTTGACATCCGCGTTTCGACGGTGCCGACGATCTACGGCGAGTCGGTGGTGATGCGTATTCTGGACAAGGAGTCGATCAACCTGGACCTGGTTTCGCTCGGGATGGATGAGCGTGACCGGAACTCGATGGAGCGGTTGATCGGGTTGCCGCACGGCATGGTGCTGGTGACGGGGCCGACGGGATCGGGCAAGACGACGACGCTGTACGCGGCGCTGAGCAAGTTGTACGACCCGCGGAAGAAGATCATCACGATCGAGGACCCGGTTGAGTACGAGCTGAGCGGCGTGAATCAGATTCCGGTGAACGCGAAGCGGGGACTGACCTTCGCGACGGGGCTGCGATCGATTCTGCGTCAGGACCCGGATGTGATCATGGTGGGTGAGATTCGCGACGCGGAGACGGCGGACATCGCGGTGCGGTCGGCGCTGACGGGGCACTTGCTCTTCTCGACGCTTCACACGAACGACGCGGCGGCGGCGGTCGGGCGTTTGCTTGACATGGATGTGGAGCCGTTCCTGCTGTCGAGCGTGCTGGAGGGTGTTCTGGCGCAGCGGCTGGGGCGGCGCGTGTGCGAGCACTGCCGGGTGTGGGAGGCGATGCCGCAGACGCTGATGAATCGATTGGCGCCCGACGAGCGCGCGATGTTCAAGGATGGCAATCAGGCGCGGGGTTTGGGGTGCGAGAAGTGCGACGACACGGGGCATCGCGGCCGGATCGGGTTCTTCGAGGTGCTGACTGTGAACACGGCGATGCGTGCGGCGATCGGGCAGCGGATGTCGGCGCAGGCGCTGGTGAAGTCGGCGGGTCCCACGCATGTGACGATGCGGCACGACGGCATCGAGAAGGCGTCGCGCGGGCTGACGCTCGTGGATGATGTCCTCCGCGTGACCCAAGACGCCGAGGAGGGCTGAGGGGCTGCGTCCGGTGTGACTCGGTCCTGACTCGATATGCCAACCTTCCGGTACCAGACTATTTCGGGTGATGTCGGCGGCGGCGCGAGCGGCACGATTGATGCGCCGGACCGCACGACGGCGGTGCGTCTGCTTGTGGAGCAGGGGCGCACGCCGAGCGAGGTTGAGTTGGTTCAGCCGGGGTCGCGCGGCGCTTCGAAGCGCGTTGATGACTCGGAGATGTCGCTCCCGATGTTCGGGGGCGGGATGTCGCGGGGCGAGGTCGCGGCGATGGTCTCGGAACTTGCCATCGCGGTGTCGGCGGGGTTGCCGCTGGTTTCGGCGCTGAAAACGCTTGCGCGGCAGGGCCGGAAGGCGAAGCAGGCGTCGATCATCAACGCGATCATTGAAGAGGTCGAGCACGGCAAGACGCTGTCGGACGCGATGCGGGCGCAGGGTCGGGTGTTTTCGGATCTGCTGGTGAGTCTGGTGCGGGCGGGCGAGGTGTCGGGCCGGCTGGATGTGGTGCTGACGCAGGCGGCGATGCTGCTGGAGCGGGACATCAAGATTCGGCGGACGCTCGGCGGGGCGCTGATTTATCCGGCGATCATCGCGGGGGCGGTGGTGGTGGCGGTGATTGTTGTTGTGACGGTGATTGTGCCGCGTGTGTTGAAGGCGGTCGAGGGTCAGATGGTGACGCTGCCGCTTCCGACTCGGATTGTTGAGGGGATGGCGGCGTTCTTCGGCGCGTGGTGGTGGGCGGTGATCTTCGGGTTGTGCATCGCGGTGCTGGGGTTTGTGCGGTTGCGGCGCGACGCGGCGGCGCGGCTGTGGATGGACACGATGGTGCTGCGACTTCCGGTGGCGGGGCGGCTGCTGCGCGATGTTGCGGTGGCGCGGTTCACGCGGACCTTCGGGACGCTGACGGGGGCGGGGCTGCCG
>CALFMQ010000305.1 GCA_937879825.1 uncultured Phycisphaerales bacterium | reverse complement strand
GGCGCGAGCAGTCGGTGCGACCACCGGTCGGCGGACTCGTCCTCGGGGGATACGACGGCATCGGCGCCGATGCGCGAGAGAATCCGCGCCTGCATGCGGTTGCCGGCCCGGGAAATGACGCGCTTGACGCGCATCGACTTGAGCAGCACGGTGGCCAGCGCGTTGGCCTCGAAGTTGTGCCCGATGCCGACGATGGCGGTATCGACCTGGTCGATGCCCTGCACGCGGAGGGCCTGCTCGTCGGTAGCGTCGAGAGCGATCGCGAGCGTCACTTGGTCGCGGAGTTCCTCGACGATGGCGCGGTCACGGTCGATGGCGATGACCTCGGCGCCGGAGGCCGCGATGTTGGTCGCCAGGCGTGCGCCGAAGCGGCCCAGACCGATGACAGCGAATCGTTCCATACGCACACCAAACTACACGAAGGAGGGCGGGTCTGGATGCATCAGTACACGACGACCTCTTCGGCGGGGTAATAGTGGCGGGCCCGGCGGGCGCGGGCGACGGAGGCGAGCCCGGCCATGACGGCGAGGGGGCCGACGCGCCCGACGAACATGGCGACCATGATCGCGATCTTGCCGGGCACGGAGAGTGATGGCGTGATGCCGGTGGAGAGCCCGGTGGTGCCGAAGGCACTGGTGGCCTCGAAGAGGAGCGGGCCGAGCGATTGCGTGCCGAGGTTGGCGTCGGTAAATGCGAGGACGCCCGTGACGGTCATCACCGTGGCAAGGGAGAGCACGATGAGGGTGGCGCACTTGCGGACGAGTGTGTCGGGGATGGTGCGGCCGAACACGGTGGTGTGCTCGCGCCCGCAGATGGTGCTCCAGACGGTGAGCACAAGGACCGCGAACACCATGAGTTTGATGCCGCCGGCGACCGAGCCGGGCGACCCGCCCACAAACATAAGCGCGATGAGCGAGAGGCGAGAGAGCAGCCCCATCTCCATAGGGGCGATGGTGTCGAAGCCCGAGGTGCGGTTGATATTCATGAAGTGGGCGTCGAGGAGCGCGAGTTTCCAGTCGACATGCGCCTGCGCGACTTCACCCAGGAAGATCAGCCCGAAGCCCAGCACATAGAGCACCAACGCCGTAGACAGGACGACTTTGGTGTTGAGATTGAGCCGGATGAGCGCTCCATCGCGGACGCGGATGCCCCGGATGCGCGAGATGAAGACATCCCAGATGTTGGCCAGCACGGGGAACCCGATGGACCCCAGCACAATGAGCGGCACGATCACGGTGTGCGGGAGCCAGTGCGATCGCAGACTCTCCATCGAGTCGGTGGTCGTTGCGAACCCGGCGTTACAGAACGCAGAAACTGAGAAGAACATGGAGTGGTACGCGCGATCGAGATTCGTATCGAAGTCGTGGGGGCGGCCGGCCCACGCTTCCTCGGCGCCGGGCCACGCGAAGTACAGGATGACCGCGCCGATCAACTCGAAACCGTGCGTGACGATGATGATGAACGACACGAGCTTCTGGAGCGAGAGTTGACCGGTCCATCCCTGCTCGGTGCCCTCGGCGATGGTCTGGGTGGCGCGCAGCCCGAACCCCGAGCCGATGAACGACGCGATCAGCGCCCCGAACACAAGGACGCCCAGCGCGCCGACCTGAATCCAGATCATGATGACGATCTGCCCGAATCGCGTGAACCCCGTGCCCGTGTCGCGGACGACGAGCCCGGTCTGGGAGATGGCGCTCGTGATGGTGAACGCGGCGTCCAGCGGCGCGATGGGCTGATCTCTGGGCGTCGCTGCCGGGAGCATGAGCAGGGCGGTGCCCACGATCAGCAACGCGACGAATGACATGAGGAACACCAGACTGGGCGGGAAATCGCGCTCGACCAGCCGGAGATAGAAGCGCATGAGCGCGACGACGAGCAGCATGGTGGCGGCGATGCTCAGTGCGGGCATGGACCACGCCAGCGCCGTGCCCGCCACGAGGATGATCTGCTCCGGGCGGGTGATGCGGAGCAGGTTCCGCCACTTGCCGTCGCGTCGGCGCATGGAATGCACCTGCCACCCCAGGATGCCCGCGTAGACGATCCAGAGGACACCCAGCGCGGCGTGGGTCACCTCACGCTCGAGGTCCCACGGGCGCTCGTGCCACCCGACATCGATGAGGATCGGGATGAGCATGAGCAGCGCGACGAGCGCGCGCCACGGCGAACTGGCAGCCAGTTCCGATCCTCGTGCGCCGATCAATCGCCTCGCCATGCGCCGGACAGGGTACCCGGCGTGGCGGTGCCGGGGTTGTGATGTCGATGGGATATGATCGTCGTTTCAATCTGAGCGAGGAGCATCGAGCGATGGCGGAGCAAACTGAGGCGATGAGGGAGTCGGGGGGGGCGGGAAAGTCGATGGACGACATCATGTCGCTTTGCAAGCGCCGTGGGTTCATCTATCAGGCGTCGGAGATCTACGGCGGGATCAACGGCTTCTGGGACTACGGCCCGCTCGGCACGCTGCTCAAGAAGAACCTGCGCGACGCGTGGTGGCAGGACGTCATCATGACCGGTTGCCGGGGCCGGAAGGGGCCGGGCGGGCAGGCGGTGCGTGTGCTCCCGCTGGACACCTGCATCATCCAGAACCCCAAGGTGTGGGAGGCGAGCGGGCATGTGGGGGGGTTCAACGACCCGATGGTGGATTGCAGGGCGTGCAAGTCGCGATTTCGCGCCGACCATCTGATGGTGCTGCACATGCGCCCGGCATCGGTGGGGAAGGACCTGTATTTCTCGGGGATGGGCACGCTCGAAGATGTCCGCGCTCACAACGCCAAGAAGCTCAAGAACCTCGGCGAGGAGCACAAGTCGTTCGAGGAATACACGAAGATCAACGAGGCGACGCGCGCGCTGGTGCCGTGCCCCGATTGCGGGAAGGTCGGCGAACTCACCGCCCCGCGCCAGTTCAATCTGATGTTCTCCACGACGATCGGCGCACTGGGCGACCCCGAGAAGGACAAGGCATACCTCCGTCCCGAGACGGCGCAGGG
>CALFMQ010000304.1 GCA_937879825.1 uncultured Phycisphaerales bacterium | reverse complement strand
CTCACACCGCAGGTTCCGTCGGCGCAATCGTTCCGTCGCCCGAACCGGTGCCCATTCCTGGCGAACCAGCGGTAGGCCGCGTCGGCCACAGGCCGGATGACGGGCCACCCGGTCGGTGCCAGCAGCCACCCGAGCCCGATCGCCTTGTAGGCCCGCCGGAAGACCTCCATCCCGGTGATGATCGAGCCATCGCCCGCGACCGCATGGATTCGCCCCATCAACTCCTCGAAGGACCGTCCGTACGGGGCCGGATCAAAGTCGGACGCGGCGATATCCACGACCCGGAGCCGGCCCCTCCCCTTGTCCCGGCGCATCAAGAACGCCGACTCGCGCGAGCACAGGGGACACTTTCCGTCGATCAGCAGCGTGAGAGGTGCCTCTTGCATCGATGGACGGTAGGTGGGGCACCTTGAATCTTCCACGGGGCGGAAGCAAGGGTGCATCTGGACAGAAAATAGTGACAAGATGGGCAATCCGGCTTGAAACGGCTATGAGATGTGTCATGATGTCATCGTGGGCGATGAGCCCATGGAGTCAGGTCATTGGGGCCGCACACCCCGTAGACCTCAAGATTTTGAGAAGGCCCCGAGCCCGCTTTCGCGATGTCGTTTTCGCGTACCCGGTCCGAGGCCCTCGGAGGAGTTGCTCGGTTTCCCGACCGCACATCGGGACCGGGGAGATCGCGGCTCGGCCGCACAGGGAGTCAGACATGAAACGTTCGAGCGGATTGATCGGAGCGGCGGCGCTCTTGGCGGCTGCTTCGGCGGCGAATGCCGGGATCATGTTCAGCAATGTGAACCTCTCGCCCGAGTGGGCGGATCACATCGAGGTCGTGACCAGCGATCAGGACATCGACTTCTTCTTCGACAGCGATGTCTCGATCATCGACGGGCAGCCGCAGGCGGTGATCCGCATCGGGATCACCTACGAGGCGTGGGGCATGAACATGGACATCACGCAGGACACGCTCGTCGTGTCCGTGCTGGGTGGCCTGCTCGGCTCCGGCACCATGATCTTCAACGAAGTCATCGAAGACCTCGAAGCGACTTCTCCGGATCAAGTGACACTCGTCGATTACGGCGTGACGCTCACGGCCGATGACGATCTGCCGCACGTCGCCCAGCTGATGTTCGCTCGCCCCGCGCAGCACATCAAGGTCAAGAAAACAATCACGCTGGTGGCGCCGGACCTCAACGAAGGCATCGACCTCGCCGCGATCTCGCTCGTGGAGCAGCGGCTGATCCCGACGCCCGGCGCGATGGCGCTGATGGGCCTGGGCGGACTCGTCGCTTCGCGCCGCCGCCGATAAACCGACAGTTTCCAATCCATCAATACCTCGGACGACCCGGCCCTGTGCCGGGTCGTTCTGATTGCGCCGGTTATACGAAGCGCCGAAAAAACTTGTAAACGTCTCGCGCTTATCGGGTTCCCATCGGCCAGAACCTGTGTCATACTCGCTCCCGCACAGGAGAAGAGAGCCATGAATACAAAGATTTGTTCGACTGTTGTCGCCCTTGGTGTCGGCGCGCTGTGCGCCGCGGCCAACGCCGGCATCACATTCTCGAATGTCACGATCAGCACGCCATACGACGACAACGTGTCGTACGTAACGAGCGATCAGGACATCGATTTCCTCTTCGATAGCACCATGAATGTCCTCGAGGGAAATCCTGAAGAGATCTCCCTGGTCATCTCCTACGACGCGTGGTCGATGCAGGCGATGACACAGGACACGATGGTGCTCTCGGTGCTGGGCGGCCTGCTCGGCGCGGGCGAGATCCAGTTCTCCGAGCGCATCTGGGAGATCACCGAGGCCGCCGGCGACAACCTGCTGGTTGATTACTTCGTAACGCTCGGCGCCGATGATGAACTCCCGCACGTCGCGGACCTCATGTTCGAGCGCCCGGCGATGCACTTCCATGTCGAGAAGCGGATCACGCTCCGCGCGCCCGACGAGACGCAGGGCATCGATCTCGCATCGATCTCGCTCGTCGAGCAGCGGTTTGTGCCGACCCCCGGGGCGGCCGCGCTCATGGGCCTCGCCGGTCTGGCGGGCCTGCGACGCCGGCGGTAAACGAGTTTCAGATCCTCACAATGAATACGGCCCGGTCGCGAGACCGGGCCGTTGTCGTATCTGCGCTGTGTGGGGTCCGGGCTAGGGCCTGTCGATGCCGGTCTTCTCGCTCGGCGGCGAGAAGATGTCGAGGATACGCGTCTCCTCGAGCGCTTCGGCGGCATGCGGGACGCCCGACGGCAGGACCATCACCTCATCGGGGCCGCAGGTAAAGACCTCGTCGCCCTTCTCGGTCCGGATCGTGAACCGAATCCTCCCCGAGAGCACGCACGCGAACTGCTCCTGTGGATGGGAATGCATCGCGACGACACATCCCTTGTCGAGGGTGACGTCCGAGATCATCGCGTGCTCGCCGATGACCCTCCGACGCGAGATCGTCGCCATGGGCCGGTCGGGCTGCAGGTCGGTCCATCTGATCGGTTGCGCGCGCATGTCAGCCCATCCGCTTCTCGACCTTGAGCAGGTGCCACCCGAACTGCGTCTTGACGGGCTCGGAAACCTGTCCGATCGGGAGATCCGAGAAGACAACGCGGTCGAACTCGGGGACCATGGCGCCCTTCCCGAACTCGCCGAGCGAGCCGCCCTGCTTGCCCGAGGGACACTTGGAATGCTTGCGTGCGAGCGCGCCGAAGTCGGCGCCCCCCTCGATCTCGGTCTTGAGGTCATTGGCCATCTGTTCGGTCGGGACGAGAATATGGCTGGCGACAGCGCGGGGCATTGCGGGCTCCTATGGTGTGAGTCGTGCGGGTATTCGTTCGATGGTTCATCATAGCGGTCACAGG
>CALFMQ010000303.1 GCA_937879825.1 uncultured Phycisphaerales bacterium | reverse complement strand
GGGCGCCAAGATCAATGTCAATCACACCGACGAGGGCACCCTGGGGCGGTTGGAGTCGGTCGGCCCTGATCTGGCGAGGCGAATTGTGGCCGGCCGGCCCTACGCGGCGATCGATGATCTCTTGCGCATCGAGGGTGTGACTCCCGAGATGCTCTACGGCGATCTGCGGACGGCGCTCGCGGATGATCCCGAGAGCGAAGCGTGGCTGATCGGCGATGCCGAGGGCGGCGTAGCGCTGCGCGATCTGTTGACCGTGCATGGATTCTGGCCGGTGATTCAGTTGGGGGCGGGGGACAACGGGTCGCGCTACGCGGGGGAGCGGAAGATCAACATCAATCGGGAGTGGAGCGATGACCTGGGTGATGCCATTCGCAAACGGTATTCGGATGAGGTCGCTAACGGTGTGAGGGCGATCATGGAGCAGGGCGTCGTATTCCGGAGCGAGCGGGACATCATCAACATCCTGAATCGGCTTGGTGTTGAGCCGAAGGATTGGGCGGAGACGCTCGACTCGTTCTGCACGAGCGACGAGCCCGCGCTGGCGGGGCGTGTGGATGTATCGCGGGCGCCGGCGGAAGTGCTGGTCGCGCTGCCGGGGATGTTCCCGGAGTTTGCGGCGTCAATCGTCTCGGCGCGTGAGACGGTGGACTCGGACGACCTGACAACGGTGGGTTGGACGGTGACGAGCGGGGCGATCGACTGGCGGGCGCTGGCGACGTGCATCGACTCGGTCGCGCCCTCGAGCGCGCAGTGGCGGGTGGTGATCGAGGCGGGATTCCTGCCGCCGGGCGCGGAGGAGTCCGATGAGGATGTGGCGCTCGAGAACCGGATTGTGCTCGAGGCGGTGATCGATCTGTCGGCGCCGCGGGCGCGGGTGGCCGAGTTGACGGATATCACCAACCTGCCGCTGACAATCGCGTGGCGGCTCGAGGGCGCGGCGGATCGTGAGGCGGCGGAGGAACGGGGCGGCGACGAACGGGAGTTCGAGAGCGATGAGCCGGGTCCTGATACCTTTGAACGCGAAGCCGAAACGGAGCGGCGGGAGGACGAGCCCATGGACGAGGCGGATCGAGAGAGCAGGAACGCGGCGCCGGCATCGAAGCCGGATCGACGGATCGGTCGTTTCCGCGCGGGTGGGGTGACGGGATGAAGCGACCGTCGTCGTTCGTCGTGCTGGAACTCGGCGCGTCGCGCTTGGCGGCGCTGGAGGTCGCGTCGGGCAAGAAGGGCCTCCGCCTGACGCGGGCGATCGAGCGCACCAACAAGGACGGCCCGATCGCCGATGCGCAGGAGTACGGGCGATGGATGCGCCAGACGCTCGATGAGGGCGCGATCGGGGCGCGCGATGCGATCGTGGCGCTCGATCGCGGAGAGGTGATCGTCAAGCACCTCCGCCTTGAGGGCGCGGGCATCGACCGGGGCGATCTCCCGGGCATGGTGCGCCTGCAGATGCTGCGTCAGTTGACCTTTCATCCGGACGACGCAGCGATTGACTTCTCGATCGAGGATGAGCGCGAGGGCGACGGTTCGGCGTCGTTCGGTGTCGTGGCCGCGGCGTTGCCGGGCGAGCGGATCGGTTGGATTCGCGAGGCGCTGGCGTGCGCGAAACTCCGGGCCGTTTCGATCGGGCTGAAGACTGACGGTGTCGCGGCCCTGATGCGGACCTCGTCCTCGTGGCGGGGCGGGCGGGTGCTGGCGATCGGGTTCGGCAAGCGCGGCGCGGACTTCGTGCTGATGGACTCGGGGCGCGTGGTGTATTCGCGCGGTGTTGATGCCGTCGGTGATGCGGGCGAAGCGGGCAACGATGAGGCGTTCGCGTCGTGGGTCGCGACCGAGGCGCGCCGGACCTGGATGACGCACGCCGTGCAGCCCGACGCCGAACAGATCGAGCGCGCCGTGGTGTTGGGCGGCGGCGGGGGCGTGCTTGCCTCGATGATCGCCGATCGATGCGCCGAAGCGCTCGGCGTGCGGATGGAAGCCGCGGCTTCGTTCTCGGGGGTGGATCCGGGCGAGGTGCGGACCGAGGCGTGGATGCTCCCGCTCGCGGGGCTGGCGCTCGGGTTTGCGCGCGGCGAGAATCCCGTGGATCTCGCGAATCCGAAGCGTCCGCCCGATCGCACGGCGCGGAAGCGGCAGCTCGCGCTGGCGGCCGTGCTGGCGGTGATCCTCGGGTTCGGGTGGCTCTTCACGCAGGCCAACCTCGCCAAGGGCCGTCTTGAGGGCGAACTCGAAGCGCTGAACCAGGAACTCTCGGACATCCGCAAGGATGAGGCCGACGCGCTGCGCCGCGCGGCCCGGCTCGAGCATCTGGAGCGCTGGATGGCGGGGGATGTGTCGTGGGTGGATCACTTCGCGGAGATCGTGGGGCGGTCGCCCGGGCACGAGCGGGTGCTGATCACGACACTGGCGGGCGGATCGTCCACGGATATCGAGTACGAGCGCAAGTCCGCATCGGGGGAGTACGCGGAGAAGAAGTGGTCGAGCGCGACGGGCGTGACCATCAACTTCGCGGGGCGTGCGGTCGATCGAGTGACCGCGGATGCGCTGCGTGGCGCGTTTGTTTCGGACCCGCTGTACCGGGTCGAGCCGCGCGGGCGGGATGTCGAGGCGCCGCGCGACGATCGGTATGTCGAGCAGTTCGCGATGATCCTGCGGTCGAGCGTCGCGGCGCCGGCGCAGGATGAGGAAGGGGGCGGCGAGTGAACCGCAAGGCGCTGCTCTACATGGTCGGCGGGCTCGTGTTCGCGTGGTTGCTGTGGTGGACCTACGATCGCAACGCCGCGGGCCCCGTGCGCGAACTGCGGAAGGAACTCGCCGATGCGCAGGAAGAGGTCGACGACCGCATGGCGTCGATCATGGATGCGCGCGGCGCGGAGAAGGCGCTGCGCGAGATCGCGTCGCACGCGCTGGGCGACACACCCGAGCGCGCGGTGCACGGGTTGCGTGTGGCGCTCAACACCATCGCGCACGAGGCGGGGCTGCAGGAGATCTCCGTGGACTCGCGCGACGCGGGCGCTGTGCGGTCGCCGGCGGAGCGATCGAGATCGTTCCGGGACGCCTCGGGGCGGGACGACCCCGATTTCCACATCATCGAAGGATCATTGCGCGCGACGACGACACTCGACAACGCGATGCGCGTCTTGGCGCGGCTGCAGTCGCAGGACTGGCCCAAGCAGGTCGTGACCGCATCGATATCGCCGCGTGACGACGGGAAGCGCGTCGAGTTGAGCGTCTCGTTGCGGACGGTTCTGTTGGATGGGTTTGCCTCCGGCGGAAGCGGGATCGCCGAGGCCGACCCGCGGCTCGTTGCCCGCGGGGATCTGGTGGCGCAGGGAGCCATCTTCTCGGCGTGGGAGCCGCCGGCGGTCGCGGTTGTTCCCGAAACTCCGGACCCGGCGCCGGATCCTCCCAAGCCGCGGAAACCCGCGTGGGACCAGTGGTCGATCACCGGCCTGGTGGACGGGCGGGACGGGCAGGAACTGCTGGTGATCAATCGTAAGAGTGGCGAGCGAAAGACTTTACGGCCCGGGGACTCGTTGCTTGGTCTGGTGTTTGAGGGTGTTCGCGACGGTGCCGCGGTGATTCGGGGCGATGAAGGGGCGTTCGCGATGCTCCCGGGCCAGAATCTGGCATCCCGCGATCACCCGATAACCGATCTGTGAATCGGAGTAGTATGCAAACACCGCCGGATGGATCGGCGGATCAACTCGGCGTCCAGCATCACGGAGGATCGCGGACATGCGGACCCGCAGACCGGCTTGGCTCGGCACGACACTCATGTTCTGTCTGCTCGCGCCCGTACCGACGGGTGCCGCCCGTCAGGACGCCCCGCCAACCACCCCCCCCGGCACGCCCCCTGAAGCGCAGCCCCCGTCGGGCGACGAAGCCGCATCGTTCCAGGTCCGGTTCACGTTCAAGGATGCGCCGCTCGACCAGGTGATCGATTTCTTTGCGCGCGAGACGGGGCTGCCGGTCATCCGCGAGACCGATCTCCCCGACGGCACGGTGACCTTCATTTCGGCGCACGCGTACCCGCTCGACGAGGCGATGCGCATCCTCAACACGATTCTCCAGACGCGCGGCATCCTGTTGCGGCGCGACGGCGAGTTCCTGTACCTCGGCAAGCTCGACGACCAGCAGCGCGAGGCGGTGCCGACATTCACGGACGGTGAG
>CALFMQ010000302.1 GCA_937879825.1 uncultured Phycisphaerales bacterium | reverse complement strand
CAGGTCGCCGCGGTCATCAACCCGACCTGGTCGCCCGATGGCGCATATATCGCCTTCGCAACGGTCTTCAATCCGCCCTCGAATGTCTCCGGTCAGCGCCCCGAGTACGCCGATATCTGGATCATGGCTTCCGACGGCTCCATGCGCACCAACCTGACCGGCGGCTGGTATGTGAATCTCATGCCCTCGTGGGGCGCGGATAACACCATCTACTTCATCTCCGACCGCAACGGTCGCGACAACATCTGGGCGATCGGGCCCGACCAGGCCATGGTCGCCGCCGGACGCACGCCGCCGGCCAATATCGCCAACGTCCAGACCGAAGACGCCAACCAGCCCTGACCGATCTTCCTCTCCGCCCCTCGGCCCGCAAGCCGACCCGGCGGATTGACAACACAAGTTCCCACAACCGCCCGTCCGGTGGAGCCGGCGGGTCACAAGGCAGGACGCCATGACAATCGAACAGCACATGCCCTTGATGCGCCGCTGCCGGATGCTCGCACTCTGCATCTGCGCGACGCTCATTCTCTCCGCCTGCGCCTCAAGCCAGCGCAAACTCACCTCCCCCACCTACACGCTCCACTCCCCCTACCCGCAGGATGTCGTCATCGCGGTCGCCCCGCTCGCCAACGAGTCGGGAACCAGCGCCGCCGATGAACTCCGCATGGCCGACCGGCTCGCCGAGCAACTAGCCGAGATCGACGGCATCGGGGTCATCCCGCTCAACCGGACGCTCGACGCGATGCAGGCGCTCCGTCTCCCCGCGGTGACCTCACCCGCCGAAGCGCACGCTCTGGCCCGCATGCTCGGTGCCGATGCCATTCTCGTCGGCTCCATCACGGCGTGGGACCCCTACGATCCGCCGCGACTCGGCCTGAACCTCGCCCTCTTCGGCACCGGCCTGGCGCTGGCGGCGCCCGGATCCGCCGAGGTGGACCCGCGGGCCCTGCAATCCGCCTCCACCGACTACTCGCTCAACGCGGCACCGTCCCCGAGCACGCCGCTCGCGTCCCTGTCCAATCATTACGACGCGTCGAATCACGCCCTCCTGATGCACGTCCGCGACTACGCGACCGGACGCGCAGACCCCCAGTCCGCACTGAACTGGCAGCGATACATCAAGAGCATGGAGCTGTACGAGCGTTTCGTGAGTTTCAGAGCCGTCGATGAGTTGCTCGCTTCAGAGCAGCGGCGCATCGCGCTCGCGAATACCGGAGTTCAGACAGCCGCCCGATGAGGACCCAGGCCGCCGTGGCCCCCTCGCGGGCGCACGGAGGTCGGTCCCTTGTTCGAAGCAACCGCAGAGCACAACGCACCCAACGCGGCGCACCACGCCGCATCGGTGTCCGTGCCGCTGCGTCGCCCGAACGGCCCGACCTGCGACCTCATCAATCACTCGATCGTCACTCGTGGCGATCGCCAGACTCGCAGCGCCTGACGCACGGAGCCACGCAACGCCATGAGCAACATCGCCCTCATCGATCGTTTCCTCGGATACCTCACCGACGAGCGCCACTTCTCGCCGTACACCGCGCGTTGCTACGGCGCCGACCTCCGCCAGTATGTGGAGTTCATCGCCGACTCGCTCCCCTCTCCGGTCAACCCCGACCACGAGGCCAAGGTGCTCGCGGCACGCGAGGGTTCCAACGGCAAGTCCAACGGTGTGGCGGGCACGATTCATCCGCAGACCGTCACCACCAAGATCCTCGACGCCGACGCGGACTCCATCCGCGAGTTCCTCAACCACCTCCCCGAGCAGAACTACTCCGCGGCGACCATGGCGCGCAA
>CALFMQ010000301.1 GCA_937879825.1 uncultured Phycisphaerales bacterium | reverse complement strand
GGTCATGCCCTCGGTGTTTCTCTTTGTCAGTGCGCTGCTCGTCAACATCGTGCTGGCCCGGCTCATCCGCACCCAGCGTGAACAGATCGCCGTGCTGCGATCATTCGGGTACACGCGAATGCAGATCGGGTCGCACTATCTTGCCATGGCGGTTGTCGTGGCGGTCGTGGGCGCGGTCCTGGGATTGGTGTTCGGCGCGGTGCTCGGCAAGGCCATGCTCGCGCTGTATGTGAAGTTCTACCGGTTCCCGATTGTCCTGTTCGAGTTCGGTGCTTCTGCCGCGGCCGCTGCGATCGCCGCGACGACCGCGGCCGCGATTCTCGGGGCGATCCATGCCGTTGCGGGCGCGATGCGTCTCCCGCCCGCGGAGGCGATGCGTCCGGAGCCGCCGGGCAGGTACCACGCGTCCTTCATCGATCGTATCGGGTTGCTGCGCCGGCTGTCGCCGTCCACCAAGATGTTCCTGCGGCATGTGGAACGGCGGCCGCTGCGTGCGCTGGTCTCGATCGTCGGGATGTCGCTGTCGATCTCCATCCTCACGATGGGTACGTATGTCTCCGACGCGATCGACTACCTGATCGAGCACCAGTTCGTGTCGACACAGCGTTACGACCTGAGTCTCGGTTTCACCGAGCCGCGGGCGGGCGCCTCGGTCTTTGAGGTCGCGGCTCTGCCGGGGGTCATCGATGCCGAGCCGTTCCGAACCGTGCCCGTCCGCATTCATCACAACCATCTATCCGAGCGGCAATCGATCATCGGTGTGCAGCGGGCGGCGATGCTGGAGCGCATCATCGATGATCGCGGCGAGCCGATTGTCGTTCCGCCCACCGGGCTGGTTCTTACCGAGTCGCTCGCGTCGCAGCTGAAGGCCGGGCCGGGCGATACCGTGACGGTGGAGGTTCTCGAGGGCCAGCGCCCCGTCGTCGAGTGCCGCGTCGAGGCGCTGGCGCGCACCTATATCGGCGCCGCGGCGTACATGAGCATCGAGGCGCTGCACGGCGTCATGCGGGAAGGGGATGTCGCGTCGGGGGTTCACCTGACCTTTGACTCCGCCGAGACGGCCTCGCTCTACCGGCGCATCAAGGACACGCCCCAGATCGCGTCCACGACGGTGAAGCGCGCTTCGCTCGACAGTTTCGAGGAGACGCTGGCCGAGAGCATCCTCATCATGCGCTCGTTCAACCTCGCCTTCGCGTGCGTGATCGCGGTGGGTGTGGTGTACAACTCCACGCGGATCGCGCTGGCCGAGCGCGCCCGCGAGCTCGCGACGCTGCGGGTTCTGGGCATGTACAAGGGGGAGATCGCCGCCATTTTCTACGGCGAGCTCGCGCTGCTCATGCTCATGGCGATCCCGATCGGGCTGACCTGCGGCTACTACTTCGCCCGGACCATGTCCGCGCTGATGTCCACCGAGACGCACCGAATCCCGTTTATGCTCACGCCGCAGACGATGGCGTTCGCGCTGGCGGTTGTGCTCGCCGCCGCGATCGTCACCGCGCTGGACACCCGCCGGCAACTCGACGACCTCGACCTCATCGCCGTGCTGAAAGAAGCGTCATGAAGATCATCCAGACGATCAAACGATTCACGCTCCCGCTCGTGCTTGTGCTGTGCCTCATCGGGGCGCTCGTCGTCACCACCCGGCCGCGGCCGGTGCAGATCGATCTGGCCGTGATCGAGCGCGGCCCGATTCGGGTGACGATCAACGAGGACGGCCAGACCCGCGTCACCGACCGCTATGTCGTCTTCTCGCCGCTGGAGGGGCAGATGGAGCGCATCACGCTCAAGGCGGGCGACGCGATCACGCAGGGGCAGACCATCCTGGCGCGGATCGATCCGTC
This sequence comes from uncultured Phycisphaerales bacterium, assembly GCA_937879825.1. Classification (GTDB taxonomy): domain Bacteria; phylum Planctomycetota; class Phycisphaerae; order Phycisphaerales; family UBA1924; genus JACKHC01. The sequence continues at coordinate 4,580 of CALFMQ010000301.1, read as the reverse complement.
CGACCCGACGCTCATCGACGCCCGGACCCGCGCCGGGGCCGAAGCGCGAATCAACGCGGCCGAGGCGTCGGTTGCGCGGAACGAGGCGCAGCTTGTCGCGGCGAAGTCGTCGCTTGAGTACGCTCAGAGCGAACTCTCACGCATCACGCGGGCGACGGAGGGTGCCGCGAGCGCGCCGCAGGAGCTTGACGACGCCAATCTGGCCGTGATTCTTCGCTCGCAGGAGGCGCGTTCGGCCGAGTTCTCGTTGCAGATCGCGCGCTTCGAACTGGATCAGGCGCGGGCCGCGCTTGTTGAGTCCACGCCCGAGGGGGCCCAGCGGACGACTTTCGAGATTCCCGCGCCGATCACGGGGCGCATCCTGCGTGTGTTCCGGGATAGCGCGGGCGTTGTGGCGCCGGGCGCGCAGCTCCTCGAGATCGGCGACACGAACCACCTCGAGATTCAGGTCGATGTGCTGTCGCAGGACGCGGTCCGCATCGCGCCGGGGGACCAGGTGCTCATCGAGCGGTGGGGGGGCGGCGAGACCCTCAACGGGCGCGTGCGCCTCGTCGAGCCGTCGGGATTCACGAAGATTTCCGCGCTCGGCGTCGAGGAGCAGCGCGTCTATGTGATTATCGACTTCACCGACCCCGCGGCCACGCGAGACCGGCTCGGCGATGGATTCCGGGTCGATGCGCGCATCGTGATCGACGAGGCCGGCGACGCGGTGCTGGCGCCGACCGGTGCGGTGTTCCCGCATGGCGACGGGTGGGCGACATTCGTCGCGCACGACGATCGCGCCGAGCTCCGACCGATCGTTGTAGGGTTGCGGAATGATCGGCATGTGCAGGTGATCGAGGGCCTGACTACCGGCGACCGGGTGATCGTGTATCCGAGCGATCGGGTGGTCGATGAGGCCCGGATTCGCCCCCGTCGCGCCGCCCGCTAGACTCACGCCATGCCCCTCGGCCCGGTCAGACCACGGTTCAATATGATCGTGCGCGGCACGGTTGAGCAGTCCATCGAGCGGCTCGTAGCTGCGGCGGAGGACCCGGCCCGCCGGTGTGTCTCGCGCGTGCTGGGCAGGCATGTCGACATCACCGTGAGCCGCGAGGTTCGCGAGCGATGGTCTCCCTGCGTTCAGCTCGACCTTAGTCAGAGCGACGACGGCCGGACGTTTGTCCACGGGCTGATCGGGCCGCACCCCAACAAGTGGACGCTGTACCTGGCGATCAACGCCGCGATCGCGCTGACGATGTTCTTTGCGCTCGGCTTTGCGATCGTGCAGGTGTCTCTGGATCAGCGGCCGTGGGCGATGTGGATTGTCGCGGGGGGCGTTCCGTGCCTGGCGTTCATGTATGGGTTGTCGCAGATCGGGCGATCGCGTGCCGCGCCGCAGACGGCGCTCCTGATGGATCTCATCGAGTCGGCGCTCGGCGCTGAGGCGGGTCGGCGGTGAGGTGGACGGGACGGGTGAATCAAACCTAAGCCGGAGTTGATTCGACGCACTAGAGTTGTTGCTGTCGCGTATCCACCCGCACCATAGGAAGTCACCGATGAGCCACAAGCACGATCACACGCTGCGCGCGCTCTTTGCGCACCCGATCTCGATGAATATCAAGTGGGCCGATGTCGTCAAAATGCTCGAGCACATGGGCGCCGAGGTCGAGGTCGTGCACGGCGGGCGCGAGAAGGTCAAGCTCAACGGCAAAGAGCACACCTTCCACATCCCGCATTCCAAGGCGATCGACTCCAAGGATGAGATCATGCAGATCAAGCACTTTCTCGACGAGTGCGGCATCGCGCCGGAGTGAGGCCGATCTCGGCGCGAGTCAAAAATGAAAGAGGCCCGCGCTTGTGCGCGGGCCCCTGTTGATCGTCGAGATGCGTTGAAAGCTCAGCGCCGGCGGCGGATGGCGGCGAAGCCGCTGAGTCCCATGAGCGCCAGCGATCCGGGGGTGGGCACGTTGACGAACGACTCGCTGCCGCCGGTGGCGAATCCCTGGACGTGGATTCCGATGCGGAGGTCCTGGCCGCCGTCGAGCGCCGCGATCGCGTCGTCGAACACGATGCCGCCGAGAAGGTTGCAGATGATGGTGAGGGTCTCGCCCGGATTCACGCCGTTGGGCTGGACAGGGGGATTCGAGTCCGCGGTGAGGCCCATCGAAGCGACGAAAGCGGGCGTCGCGTTGTTGGCCGCGGGGAGATTCCCGGGTGTGGCGCCCTCGGAGAACGACACGCCGGGATCGCTGTCATCGATGGTTGCGATGCTTGCGAGAATGTCATGGCTGTCGAAGTAGACGTCCGTGATCGACATCGCGGCCATGCCGACGTTCATGAAGGTGAACGAGATCTGCCCGGCACCGGGGCCGCTGGCGACGACCACGCTCAGCTGCGACTCGCCCAACACCGTGTCGCCGATGTTGTTGGCTGTGATGGCGCCGAAACCGTAGGACATGCCGGCGTCGGCACGTTCGGTCATTGCGAGTGCGAAGGACGCGCAAACGCACGCCGCAAGCGCACCGCGCCCGCCCAAAGACTTATTCCACAACATCTCTTTCTCCCTGTGCTTCGAATGCTGACTCTTTTTTATCGTCGCCCCGTGTGCGTGAGGCGATCGCGGAAAGCTCTGTGGGAATACTGCCTCAATAAAGGAATTGATTCAAGCCAAGTTAGACGAATTGCTGAGAAACACCTTCCTACAAACCGACCTGCGTCCTCGGGGCAAGTTCCGATAAGTCCCCGCCCCATTGGTCCCAAACAGCGGAACCCGCGCTCTCACGCGGGCTCCGCCGATAGTCAGTATCGCGTCACACGGATATTCAGCGGCGACGGCGCACGACCGCCAGCCCGCCCAGGCCGGCCAGTGCCAGCGCGCCGGGGGAGGGGACCGCGACCATCGCGGGGACCTTGTCGGAGTCGAAGCCGGTCATCTTGCGGAACCGGACGATGAAGTTGTGGTCGTAGTTGCCGTCGGTGAACGACATGTCGTTCAGGGCCGACGCGTCGCTCGCGGTGATCAGGAAGGTGAACGTGGCGCTGTGCCCCGGGGTCAGGCCGGTTGTGGTGGAACCGGCGTGGTTCCAGTTGCCGCCGATCGCGGCGCCGCCGCGGAACGACGAGCCGAAGGGCGAGGCGTTCACGAACTGCGCGTCGATAAACGCGGGGAGCGTTGTGCTTTGGAGCTGGGCCCTGGCGCCGTTATCGCTCGATCCGATATTGAAGACCAGCGCCGTCATGTACCCGCCGAGGGCGTTGGACGACTGGTTGTTGATATCGATCGTGAGCAGGCCGTGGTTTCCGCCCGTGTACTGGTACGCCAGCACGGCGGTGTAGTCGGCGCCGCTGTGATTCGTCGCCGCGGCCGCGTCGGCGAAGGTGGGCGTCCCGCCGAATGCGGATGCGGACAGTCCTGCCGCCGCGCTCAGCGCGACAGCACTCGCAAGTGTTGCCTTCATCTCTCTGACTCCTTGTGTCAAACCTGTGCAAACAATCCGACTGTGCGGGTCGGACTGATCAATCATGCCATATCGCGCGGGCTCGGCAACCCTAAACCATGGATGGGCAACAAGTTTCGCCCCGATAGCCCGTCCGTTCGCAGCCCATTTGGGTCCTATAATCTCTAGCGATGAGGCCGCTGAGGCGCTTTCTGCAAAGCACGATCGCGGCGGGCTCCGGATGGATCGGCGAGCCAATGGGGCGAGATTTTGGGGGGGGGGGAAGTGGGCCTGACTGGATTCGAACCGGTGACCTCACCCTTATCAGGGGTGCGCTCTAACCAACTGAGCTACAGGCCCAAAATGTCGCCCGGACAAGGCCGGGGCGGAGAGTATAGCGGGCGGTCCCGACCCCGCCAAAGCACCCGAACTCTCAGCCGGGGAGCATCTCGTTACGCCCGCCGAAGCCCAGTTTCATGGCGTCCTTGGCCATCGCGAGGGTTTCCTCGGCGACCTTGTTCGCCCGCTTGGTGCCGTGGCGGATGATCTCGATGACCTTCTTATCGCCGTCCTTGCCCTCCAGCGCCGCCCGGCGTTCGCGGATGGGGGCGATGAGTTCGTCGATCGCGGCGGCGACTTCCTGCTTCACATGGCCGTCGCCGATGTTGTCGCCGGTTGCGTAGGCGCGCTCGAGTTCCTTCACGCGCGCTTCATCCTTGATGAAGATGCGCACGTACTCGAAGAGCGCGTTGCTGATGTCGCCCTTCTCGGTCATGGACTGGCGCCCTGTGAAGATCTGCCCGACCTTTTTCTTGATTTCCTTGGTGCTGTCGGACAGGAAGATCGCGTTGTTGAGGGACTTGGACATCTTCTGTTTGCCGTCGATGCCGACGAGTCGCCCGACCTTGCCGACGAGCGCTTCGGGGATCGGGAACACGCCGCCCTGTTTCTCGTAGTCGGCGTCCTCGGCGTGCGAGTCCACAGCGCAGTAGAGCTGATCGAACCGGCGTGCGACCTCGCGGCACATCTCGATGTGCGCGACCTGGTCCTCGCCCACCGGAACGTACACCGGCCGGAACGCCAGGATGTCGGCGCATTGGCCTACCGCGTACATCGGGAAGCCGAAGGAATACGTGTCGCCCAGCCCCTTGGAGTCGATCT